>CAMSQT010000137.1 GCA_947062645.1 uncultured Clostridium sp.
AGAGCTATAAGACTAGGAACCATCATTATATTAGTTAGAAGTTTAATAATTACTAATGCTAAAAATAATACAACAATTTAAATAGGAAACATTTTATATCAACCTGCTTTTTTATTTAAAAAAATGGATCATATTGTATTAAAAAACAATTTAAATTATTTAAACAAAGGGGAACAATATATTAAAATAGCGAATGAAGCAAATGTAATTTATTCTATCATTACCATGTTAATTGCATTGGTATCGGGTAGTATTTTTGCTGTCAACCATTATCTACCAATGTATTTTTGCATAGGAGTATGTGTTATTAATATTTTGCTAACATTTTGTATATTTGACATTAAAGAGGAAAAACAGAAGATAAAACAAACAAAAGAAAAAGAGAAAATAAAATTCTCAAAAATAGTAATCATAGCAATTATATCTTTTGCTTTGCTATATCCTGCTATTAACGTAGGACAAGGCAATACGACATTATTCATTCAATATAATCTTCAAAAATATTTTGATGTAGGATTAACAGCAACTTACTTAAGTTTTATCATAGTAAGTTCAAGAATAGCAAGAGTTTTGGGAAATTTAGTTTTTAAAAAGATATATAGCAAATGGAAAGATAAAGTAAGTATTTTATTTTCTGTAGTAACAATAATAGCTTTTACTAGTATAACATTAGGTAGCCTGATAGAAGCTTCTATTATCCTAAAATTTATTATAATGACAATTGGATTCGACCTAATTTTAGCGATAAGAGATTCTTTAGAAAATTATACAAATGATTTAGTATTAAAAAATACAACACCAGAGCAACAACCAAAAGCTATATCCTATATGCAACTAGCAAGAAGAATTGTGGCAACAGCAATTAGTTTTATATTCTCTTTGTTACTACTAAAAATAGACATGTTTTATATTATTATTGGTTCAATATTATTAGCTACTATAAGTCTAGGGATTAATATAAAATTATATAAAATGGTAAAGGAGTAAAGCCATGGAATATAAATTACCAGAATTTTTAATAAAAATGTTAGAAGAACAATATGGAAAAGAAATTACTTCTAAAATAATACGGAGGCTATCAGGCAAATAGAAAAACCACATTTCGTGTTAATACTTTAAAAGCAAAAAAAGAAGAAATAGAACAAGAATTAGAACAAAACCGAATAAAATACAAGAGGGTACCATGGAGTAAAGAAGCTTTTATCTTAGAAAATATAACAGAAAAAGAAATTAGAGATTTAGCCATCTATAAAGAAGGAAAAATTTATCTGCAAAGTCTATCTTCTATGCTACCAGTAATTATATTGCAACCAAAAGAAGAAACAGACATATTAGATATGGCAGCAGCACCACGGAGGAAAAACTACGCGGAATAGCAGCTCTAACTAATAACAAAGCTAATATAACAGCCTGTGAAATTAACAAAATTAGAGCCAGTCGATTACGCTATAATATAGAAAAGCAAGGAGCCAAAGCCTATGTTATGGTGCGGAGATGCTAGAAACATAGATGACTTCTTTTCCTTTGACCAAATCTTATTAGATGCACCTTGTAGTGGAAGTGGAACCATTTGTCTAAGAAACCCAAAATTAGAAGAAACCTTTACGATAAAATTAATCGAAAAATCAGTAAAAACCCAAATTGGGTTATTAAAAAAAGCAATCAACTTATTAAAACCAAAACAAGAAATGGTATACTCAACCTGTTCTATTTTAAAAAATGAAAACGAAGAAGTGTTACAAAAAGTAATGAAAGGAAAAAACATAGAAATTGTACCCATCCAATTTGAAGGAATGGAACTTTTGCCACTTTTACCAACTACGTTAGAAGGAACCATATGCGTACAACCAAACGAACTTTATGAGGGATTTTTTATTTGTAAAATTAGGAAAATAAGTTAGTCGTAAAGGAGAAAAATATGTATTATGTTTATATGTTAAGGTGTGAAGACAACTCCATCTATACAGGAATTACTACCAATGTTAGCAAAAGAATGGAAGAACATTTTACCAAAGTAAAGGGGGCTAAATACACACATTCTCATACAGCTAAAAAGCTAGAAGCAATATGGCAAACAGAAAATAGAATATTAGCATCTAAATTAGAATATCATATAAAAAAATTAGTAAAAGCAAAAAAGGAAGAATTAATTAGTAAAAATAACTTAGAAAAATTATTAGGAAAAACCATAGAATCTAGTCAATATAAAAGACTAGAGATAAAAAAGTACTAAATCAAGATAAAGTAGCATTAAATAAAAAAGTGACAATTGGAAAAAACTGGGGCATGAAAAACTTGGAAAATTGTTGACCAATTACCAAAAATATGTTATAATGGTAATGTTATGTATATTAGTTGTTTTAAAAAAGAAAGAGAGGAATTATTTATGAAATTTAAAAAACTAATCGCAGGAATGATATTATTTGTAATTTTTTTAGCACAAATTAGTATCCTTCCATTTAACAATTTTGTATTAGCACAAGAAGGGCAAAACCCTAACGGTGAAAAATTTCATTATCAACAACTAAGTGAAGTAGCTAAAAGAATATACAATGGAATTTATGACATGTATAACCAAGGAATTTTAGAAACAGGAACAGAAACTTTTGACTTAGCAAAAGACAATAAATATGTTACCCAAGAACAACTTGAAAACTACATGAAAGGAAATACAGAATTAAAAAAAGCAATGAATGTAGCAAGATATGCATTTTATGTAGATTATCCCGAAGTTTTTTATGTAAATTTTCCAAATCTTACTCTTAGAGTAACAAAAGATAGCGAAAATAGATACCACGCCAATATTGGTTCAGGAAACTTGAAAAATTACTATATTGAGGGCTTTACAAGCCAAGAGCAAGTAGCAGGAGCAAAAGAAGAATTTAATGCTCGTGTCAATGAAATCGTAGAAGGCGCTAAAAATATTCAAGTAGAAGAAGGAAAAAACTTAATAGCAGAACAAATAAAATATGTTCATAACGAAATTATATACAACACATCTTATAGACTAGAAAGCGATTGTGACGAAGGAAATGAAGGTTTCATAGGAACACCTTATGGAGCGCTTGTAAAAAAACAAGCAGTATGTGAAGGATATGCAAGAGCTTTAAAAACAATTTTAGACAAAATAGGAATTAATAGTATTTTAGTACAAGGAACGCATCAATCAGAAGGTTCAGCAGCTGTTCCTCATATGTGGAACTATGTAGAAATAGAAAAACAAACAAATGCAAGAGCAAGTGAAAAAGTTTGGTATGCAGTAGATGCTACAATGGATGACCCTTTTATGAGAAACACTAATATGGACACACAAGACCCAGAATTCAAACCAGGGGATGATATGGTAGAAGGATTTGAAAATACAAGATATTGTTTAACAGGAACAGAAACAATGAATCGTGAACATGTAGCAATAGGAACTGTGGAAGCAGCAGGAAACTATAAATTCCAATATCCAGAATTATATTCAGAAGATTATGGAATTGATGCTGTTGTTAATAATAATGGATTACTTGTAAAATTTAAACAAGAAGGAACCCAAACAGAAGAATACAAAGCAGGAGACTATTATATAAGCTTTGAAGGAAAAGGATATGCCAAAGCAAGAGAAGAAGGAAAATATATCCTTATGAAATACCATGAATATAGACCAGGAGACGAAATATGGCGTGAAGG
>CAMSQT010000138.1 GCA_947062645.1 uncultured Clostridium sp.
AGGCATTGTGACTGGAGTTCAGACGTGTGCTCTTCCGATCTTGGATAATCAAATACCAGAAGAACAAAAGCATAAACGTTTTAATCAATTAAAAGATTTGGTAGAAAGTCAAATTGAAGAAAATAACCAAAAATATATAGGAACTTGTCAAACCGTCTTGGTCGAAGGAGAAAGTAAAAATAACAAAGATTTACTAACTGGTAGAACCGATAGTAATAAGGTGGTTATTTTTGAAGGAAATAAGGATTTAATAGGAAAAATTACAGATTTAAAAATTATTTCCCAACATATGTGGTATTTGAAAGGAGAAATGTAAATGGCGGAATACTCACCAATGATGCAAAAATATCTCGAAACCAAAGAAGAATACAAAGACTGTATCCTATTTTACAGACTAGGAGACTTTTATGAAATGTTCTTTGACGATGCGATACTAGTGGCAAGAGAACTAGAAATAACACTAACTGGAAAAGACTGTGGACAAGCCGAAAGAGCGCCTATGGCAGGTGTACCACACCATGCAGCCGAAATGTACATTGCAAAACTTGTAAACAAAGGATACAAAGTAGCTATCTGTGAACAGTTAGAAGACCCAAAAAACACAAAAGGAATTGTAAAAAGAGGAGTTATAAAAGTAGTAACACCAGGAACTATAGTAGAAAGCAATATGTTAGAAGAAAGAAAAAACAACTACATCATGTCTATTTGTAAATCTGGTATCTATTTCGGGATTAGCATTTGCGACATATCAACGGGAGAATTTTATACAGCAGAAATTAAAGACAATTACAATTTTCCTATGTTATTAGATGAAATTGCAAGATATACGCCAGCCGAATTAGTAGTTAACTCAATGATGGCAGATTGCCAAGAAGAAATTAGCAAAATTAAAGAAAGATTTGAAAACATATACATTACGAACTTTAACGACAAGTTTTTTAAGAGCGAAGCAGAAAATTTAGAATTACGTTTTAACATTGTAAATAGCAACGGTCAAAAAATTGAAAACTTCCCAGAAAAAACACTAGCTATTAGTTCTATCCATGCCTTAATTGAATACTTAGAACAAACTCAGAAAACCACCCTAGACCATATCAACAAAATTGTAGTTTATCCATTATCTAGGTATATGGCATTAGACATTAATGCTAGAAGGAATTTAGAAATCACCGAAAAATTAAGAGATAAATCTAAAAAAGGAACACTTTTATGGGTGCTAGATAAAACATCAACTTCAATGGGAGGAAGGCTTTTAAGAAGATGGATAAACGATCCATTAGTTGATGTACTAGAAATTAACCGAAGGTTAGATGCTGTAAAAGAATTAAAAGACAATGTTATGCTACGAGGAGAAGTTATTGAAAATCTAAAAAAAGTATATGACATTGAACGTCTAGCTGGTAAGATGGCATATGGGAATGCTAATGCTAGAGACATGGTAACCTTAAAAAATTCGCTTTTAAAATTACCAGAAGTAAAAAGAGTATTAAATGATTGCAAAAGTGATTTATTAAAAGATTTAGCTATTAATCTAGACGAATTACAAGATATCTATCAATTAATTGATGGAGCAATTATAGATGACCCACCAATGACCATTAAAGATGGTGGTATTATCAAATTAGGATATGACGAGGAAATTGATACCCTAAAAACGGCACAAACAGAAGGAAAAAACTGGCTAGTCAAGTTAGAACTTGAAGAAAGAGAAAAAACAGGTATTAAAAATCTAAAAATCGGATTTAACAAAGTATTTGGTTATTTTATTGAGGTAACAAAATCTTATTTAAGCCAAGTACCAGACCATTTTATTAGAAAGCAAACTTTGGCCAATGCCGAAAGATACATAACAGAAGAACTAAAGAACTTAGAAAATCAAATTTTAGGGGCAGAAGAAAAAGTAGTAACCCTAGAATATGATGCTTTTGTTTGCATTCGCGACGAAATTGCTAAAAACGTAAAAAGATTACAAAGAACTAGTGAAGTCATTTCTAGTTTAGATGTCTTAACCTCTTTTGCCGATGTGGCAGAAGACATGAATTATTGTATGCCAGAGGTTAACAGTACAGGTAGCCTTGATATCAAAAAAGGAAGACATCCTGTAATTGAAAAGATTTTAGGACCAGGTAGTTTTGTGGAAAATGACACTTATTTAGATAAACAAGACAATCGCTTATCTATTATTACCGGACCTAATATGGCAGGAAAATCTACTTATATGAGGCAAGTTGCTTTAATTACGTTAATGGCGCAAGTACGGAAGTTTTGTTCCAGCAGAATCTGCTAAAATTGGGGTAGTAGACAAAATCTTTACCAGAGTAGGAGCTTCCGATGACTTAAGTATGGGGCAAAGTACCTTTATGGTAGAAATGATGGAGGTAGCAACTATTTTAAAAGAAGCAACCAATAATAGTTTAGTCATTTTAGATGAAATTGGAAGAGGAACCTCTACCTATGACCGGTTTATCAATTGCGTGGGCAGTTGCTGAATTTATTAGCGATAAAGAAAAATGTGGTGCTAAAACATTATTTGCTACCCATTATCATGAATTAACCGAATTAGAAGAAAAGCTAGAAGGAATAAAAAACTATTCGATTGCTGTTAAAGAAAAAGGAGAAGACATTATTTTCTTAAGAAAGATTGTAAGAGGTGGAACAGACGAAAGTTATGGAATTCATGTAGCACGTTTAGCAGGTGTTCCAAAACTTGTGACAAAGAAAGCAGACGAGATTTTACGTTCTTTGGAAAGAAAAAATATTTTAACAGGTCAAAGCCAAGAAAAACAAGATAAAAAGCAAGTGGAAGGACAATTTGATTTGTATAATTATAAATTAGCGGAGATTGCACATGAAGTAGATAAGATTAATTTAAATGAACTTACACCAATTGATGCACTAAATACGTTAGTTAAAATTAAGGAAAAAATGAAGTAGGAGGAATTAAAATGTCTAAAATGAAAAAAATTATCTTAGCAGCATTATTGCTTGCTGTATCAATTGTATTATCTAGGTTTTTATCTATTAAAACACCAATTGTAACTATTAGTTTTTCTTTTGTACCAATCATTTTTTGTGCTATATGGCTTGGACCTAAATGGACAATATTAGTTGGTATTTTAAGCGATTTAATTGGAGCTATTTTATTTCCATTTGGCTCTTTCTTTATAGGTTATACCATTACAAGTGCTGTTGCAGCAACAATTTATGGATTTTTATTATATAAAAAACAAGAGGATACCTATACAGATAAACAATTTATTTTAAGACTAATTTTAGCAGTTTGTTTAGTTACAGTAGTTTGTAATATAGGATTAAATACCTTATGGCTAAAAATCACAACAGGAAAGGCATTTTTTGTATTGTTAGCTTCAAGGCTAGTAAAAGAATTAGTTATGGTGCCAATTAAAGTCATTATGATGGCATTTTTAGAAAAAGTGTTAAGAAAACCATTTAACAAATATGTAAGAGGCGAAAATGATTAAAATAGAAAATGTAACATACGGTTATAGAACGAAAAAGAATATATTAAAAAACATCAGTCTTGACATCCAAGAAAAAGAGACTGTTGTTATTATGGGGAAAAATGGCTCAGGAAAATCTACCTTAGGCAAGTTGAGATCGGAAGAGCGTCGTGTAGGGAAAGAGTGTTGGATCGAGTGTA
>CAMSQT010000139.1 GCA_947062645.1 uncultured Clostridium sp.
GAAATTGCTAATCCAATTGAGCCAGTTACTAATCCTGCTATTGCCATACCTCTTGTTGCTGTTTTTAGACCTAATATGCCAAAAATAATTGCTAAAATAGCACAAGGTATAGAAACATACCATATACAAAAGAACACTAACGCAATAATTCCTAATACCATAGAAGCAATACAAAATCCTTTTCTTTCTTTTTTAGGTTCTTCTGTTGGATTAGCATTTACAGTACTTTGTACTTCTACTACTTCTTTTTTATCTTCTTCCATTTTCTTAGCTCCCCTTTCTTTTTATATGCTTTATTATACTACCTTTTTCGTTATTTTACAACAAATTTCTAACAATTGTGTAAATAATTAGTAAAACTACAAAAATTATGCCATATAAGGTTTTAGGATAAAGAATCTTAGCCATTTTCTTTTTCCTATTTAGATTTATTATATATATTACATTTACTACTAATAAATATACTATTCCTATAAAAAATAGAATATGAGAAAAAAATGCTTCTATCAAATTTCCTTTCAATAAAAATATCACACATTTGGTTCCTCCACAAGCTGGGCAAAGAAAACCTGTTATTTGATATACCCAACACTTAGGTACTAGTTCTAGATAGCTAGAATTTATAAAACCATATAAAAACAGTAAACATATGATTTCTATTCCTATTATTAAAATACTTTTCTTGTTCATATAGTAACTCCCAATTTTACTTTATCTCCTATTTTATTATACAAAATATTTTTTAAGAATACTAGCAAAATCTATCAACTTTCTACATTTTTCTTCATAATATATATAAAGTAACTTGAAACAAGTTACAAAAAAGAAAGGAATGATTTTAAATGGAAATGGATAACAAAAAACCTTTTTGTCCAGTTCTTGATGTAGACGGTGTAATTTCAGGAGGAAAACAATTTGATTTAGATATAACTTTACCAGAAGACAATCGTGACGTTATTTATGGAGTTGTAAAAAATTGTTTTAAAGAACCAGTTAAAGATGCTGTTGTAAAATTAGTGGAAGTTGTTTGCGAACATGGTAAAGAAGAAAGAAGACCTATCGGTCATACCTTTACTGATAAAGAAGGAGAATTCGTATTTGGACCACTTTGTCCTGGTAAAGAATATGCTCTTCAAATTTGGGTAAACGATACTAAAAAAATTAAAATCTGTGCAAAATGTCATCATGAAGGTAAATGCTTAAAAGGCAATAAATGTGACAAATGTGATTGCTTTATTAGTGATTGCGATGAACACGACAAATGTGAAAAACACGAAAAAGAAGACTGCTAAAGTTTTAAAAATTAAGTAATTCAAAAATTCGACTCAAAGAGGCCCAAGGCCCAAAGGTTCGGGGTTTAAATGGGGAAATTAAATTTCCCCATTTAAACCCCGAACCTTTGGGCCTCTTTAATCCTTCTCAAAATTTCTTACATAATACCCATTTTCTTGGCAAATTGTTTTCCTTTTTTCATTAATTTTTTCTTGTTCATCATGTCACTTTCTGCATACATCATTACTAGTCCTGTGGTAATTAATCCACCAATCATAACACCTTTAACAAATTTCATTTTACTCACCTCAATTTTATTTTCTCTTATTTTTGTCATTTTTATACTGATTTTTATATAATTTGAAAATGGAATATATTTCATTTATTGTTACGATTCCTAAAAATACCCCAAAACACTTTCTCAAAATTCCTACATCGATATGGACTGAAATATTAGCACCAATGATTGCTCCTAAAATTCCAAATACTGATATTAGTATGGCCAATTTTATATCAATATTTTTATTTTTTAGATTTACAATAATTGCCACAATGGCAGTAGGAATAAAGAAAATTAAGTTAGTTGCTTGGGCTATATGTTGCTCTACTCCTAACATAAAACTTAAAAGAAAAATAAGAATGGTGCCTCCTCCCATTCCTGTTCCTGATACAATTCCAGATAACACTCCTATTAATACTTCTGTCATTGATTCCTCCTTTTTATTAATACATATTGCAGTTGTAAATTATTTTAATTTACATCGTTCAACTGTACGGAAAACTGCCGAACATTTTGGAATATCCAGAAGTTCTGTTCACAGAATTCTTACTGAAATATTGCCAAATACCTTATCGAGAGAAATCCTCGATATCAACAAACTCGAACGTCACCATCGTGGCGGTCAAGCTACTAAAAATAAGTATCTTGCTAAGCGGTCTTCTTGACCGCTTTCTTATTTAAAAATCATTTTGTAAGACGCATAAGCCAAAAATATTGTAAATGCTATTTTCATTACTTTTTTTGGTAACTTTTTTAACAATTTTGCACCAATATAGCCACCAATTGCTCCCCCTATTGCACAAAAAAATGCAATTTTCCAATCAATAAAATCACCTTTGTAATAAAAAAAGCTGCTAGTAATCACCATTGGCAAAATACAAAACACAGACGTTCCTCTTGCTTTTGTATCTTCTAAATTTAACAGGTAAATAAAGGCTGGCACTAATATCATGCCTCCTCCTGTTGAAAATAAGCCACTTACTACTCCTGCTAATAACCCTATTATTATTTTTTTAAACATAATAAAAACCTACTTTTTAGTAGGTTTTCCCATTTTTATTTTTTTATTCAAAAAATTTTTAGTCTGGTTTATAATATTTTGTTCCTAACATTTTGTCTGGTAAATATTGTTGCTCTACCTGATGTCCTGGAAAATCATGTGGATATAAATAGCCTTCGCTATAGCCTAGTTCTTTCATTTTTTCAACAGGAGCATTTCGTATATGCATTGGGATTTCTCCTGTGTCTTTTGTTTGTACATCTTCTAACGCTTGGTTAATTCCCATATAGGTAGCATTTGATTTCGGTGAAGTTGCTACATATACTGCTGCTTGTGATAGAATAATTCTCGCTTCTGGCATCCCTATCATATGGACAGCTTGCATAGCACTATTGGCTACTACTAGGGCATTTGGATTTGCCATTCCTACGTCTTCTGCTGCACAAATTACAATCCTTCTAGCTAAAAATACAGGATCTTCTCCACCATTTAAGGCTCTTGCTAAATAAAAAATGGCGGCATCTGGGTCAGTTCCTCTCATGGATTTAATAAAAGCACTAATATTATCGTAATGTTCTTCTCCGTTTTTGTCAAAAATCGCTTTTCTATTTTGAATACTATTTTTGATTACTTCGTTTGTTAGATGGATATATCCATCTTCTTCCATTGGTGTTGTTAGAGTTGCTACTTCTAAGCCATTTAGCGCAGTTCGAACGTCTCCATTGCTGATGGTTGCTATTTTTTTTAAGGTTTCATCCTCTATTTTTATGTTGTATTCACCTAATCCATCTTTTCTTTCTAATGCATTTTTTAATACCTCATAAATATTATCTTCTGTTAATGGATTTAATTTAATTACCATAGACCTTGAAATTAACGCCTTGTTTACTTCGAAGTAAGGGTTTTCTGTTGTAGCACCAATCAAAATAACTGTTCCATTTTCTACAAAGGGAAGTAGCGCATCTTGTTGCAATTTATTGAATCTATGGATTTCGTCAATAAACAATATGCTTTTTCCTATTGGGTTTAGCATAAAATTTTTGGTTTCTTCTAAGATCGGAAGAGCGTCGTGTAGGGAAAGAGTGTTGGATCGAGTGTA
>CAMSQT010000140.1 GCA_947062645.1 uncultured Clostridium sp.
AGATTAGAAGCAAACGAAAAAGCAATTGTAGAACTAAGAGAAGAAATGCATGAGGAAATTGATGGACTAAGAAAAGAAATGTACGAAGCAATTAGTCAAAGTACAAAAGAAATTGCAACAGAAATTCATGAAGTTGCAAAACTTACTAGTCAAAAACTAGCAAGTACAAAAGAGGAATTAAATGAAAAAATTGATAAAGCAACAAAAGAAGTGAAAAATGAAATACATATTTATATAGCAAGATGTGCTTAAAGCCAAACAACTCCCCAGAAGCTATTTTCTGGGGAAAACTTTTTACATATATAAATTAATCAACTAACATAGAACCAATTTGTGTTACTGTACCAGCACCAAGTGTCATTACAATATCATTTTCCTGAACATGATTTTTAACGAAATGAACACATTCATCAAAATCAGGAATATAATCAGCTTGTTTGCCAATTGCATTTAAATGGTCTACTAAATCTTTAGCAGAAATTCCATAAGTATTTTTTTCTCTTGCAGCATAAATATCTAACACAATTACATGATCAAAATTAAGTAAAGCATTTGTAAAATCAGCTAACAAATTTTTTGTTCTACTATAAGTATGTGGCTGAAAAATAGCCCAAGATTGGTGATAGCTTTTGTGAGAAAGAGATTTTGCAATAGCAACAATTTCTGTTGGATGGTGACCATAATCATCATATACACTTACATTACCAGCAATTTTACCTTTAAATTCAAATCTTCTATGAGCGCCTGTAAATTTTAATAAAGCAGTCTTGATATCTTTTTTATCAATACCATAAGCAGTACATAGTGCAATACAAGATAAAGAATTTAAAATATTATGTGTGCCAGGAACAGATAATTTTATTCTATCAAAGAAATGGTCTTTGTAATACACATCAAACTCAGGGAAGCCATCATTATCAAAAGTAATGTTAACAGCTTGAAAATCAGCTGATTTATTTTGAATACTATAAGTGATAGGTATAACCTCAGCATGATTAGCTAAATCTAAGCAATTAGCATCATCTGCATTTAAAACTAGAATGCCATCTTTGGGTAAAAGTTTAACATATTTAATAAATGCATTTTTTATATTATCAAAAGTTTTAAAATAATCTAGGTGATCATTATCTATGTTTAAAATAATTTCAGCTTTTGGGCTAAATTTTAAAAAGCTTTCTACATATTCACATGCTTCAATAATAAAATGCTCACTATTGCCAACCAAATAATTTCCATTTAATTGCTTTAAATACGCACCAACTTGGATACTAGGTTCTTTTAAAGCTTCTACAAAACAAAGTGAAACCATAGAAGTAGTAGTGGTTTTTCCATGGGTACCGGAAATACAAATCGTATCTTGATAACAACGAGTTAAAGCTCCTAAAAAATCGGCTCTTTCAATAGTTTCGATATGTAACCTGTTAGCTTCTAACATTTCAGGGTCCTCTTGTTTAACAGCAGCAGAATAAACTACTACATCACAGTTTGCAACATCTTCTAAATTGTGACCAACAGTAACTTTAATTCCTTTTTGTTGCAAGGCTTTTACATTTTCGCAATCGGAAGTATCAGAGCCAGTCACATGAAAGCCCCAATTTTTTAAAATAGCCGCAATTCCACTCATACTAACTCCGACCAATTCCAATCATATGGATTTTTTTATATTTTTTTATGCTATCTATATTTGGCATTTGTAAACACTCCTTTTATCAAATGAATTATATAATGATATAACTAAAAATTCAATAGTTTGGTATAAATTTAAGAAAAAAATTAAACTACTTAAAATAGTCTATGAAAAAGCCTAAAAAAAGTTACAATCATAAAAATTTAATTTTTTTGTAAAAAAAAGAAGGAAAAACATTTTTTATGAAGAATATTATAATTGTACATAAGATACAAAAAATATGTACAAAATAATATTATAAAACTTAAGGAAGGTAGGTGCATTTAACAATGCAAATCACAGATGTACGTTTAAGAAAAGTAAATTCAGAGAACAGAATGAAAGCTGTTGCTTCTGTAACATTCGATAACGAATTCGCAGTACACGATATCAAAGTTATCGAAAGCCAAAATGGATTATTCATAGCTATGCCAAGCAGAAAAACTCCAAACGGAGAATTCAAAGATATAGCACATCCAATCAATGCTGAAACAAGAGAGAAAATTCAAAAAGCTATTTTAGAAGCTTATGAAGCTCCAGAAGCAGAAGAAGATGTAACAGCTGAATAATGAATAGAGGTAATATAAAAAGCACTTTAGAGTGCTTTTTTGTTGTAATAAAATTAAATTTCTGTTATAATATAGCTATCATATTAGATACAAAAAACAATCAAAGAAAGTAGGAAAGCAAAAATGTATGTAATAATAGGATTAGGAAATCCAGAAAAAGACTACCAAAACACAAGACACAACATGGGATTTAACACCATTAACAAATTAGCCGAAAGTTACGAAATTGAAATAACAAGAAATAAATTCAAAGGCTTGTATGGAACAGGAACCATAGAAGGCGAAAAAGTAATTCTATTAAAACCACAAACCTACATGAATCTAAGTGGAGAAAGTGTTAAAGAAATCCTTCAATTTTATAAATTAGAACTAGAGCAAATTATTGTAATATATGATGACATTGATATAGAACCAGGAAATATCAAAATAAAAAAAGCAGGAGGACCACGGAACCCATAATGGCATGAAATCAGTCGTGCATGAATTAAACTCACAAAACTTTAAAAGAATAAGAGTAGGAATTGGAATGCCAGAAGAAAAGGAAGATTTAATCGAATATGTGATTGGGGCAATACCAGAAGAAGATAAAGAAAAATTAGAAGAAGGAACTAATTTAGCAAAAGAAGCAGTAATAGAAATGATAAAAAATGGAGTCGACATAGCCATGAACAAATTTAATTAAAACAAGAAGATTACCAAGAAAGGAACAAATAAAAATGACAGAAATTATTATACAAACCGTAGAAAATGGAAAACAAATAGCCTTAATTCAAAATGGAAAATTAATTGAATACTATGAAGAAGACAAAGAATATCGAAGAAGAGAAGGTAATATTTATATAGGCATTGTAAAAGATGTAATAAATGGTATGCAATCAGCATTTGTGGATATCGGGACAGAAAAAAATAGTTTCATTCATTTAAAAGATATTTTACCAAAAGTTGACGAAACTAAGGAAATACCAAATCAAAATATAGAAATTAGTAAAATTGTGAAAACAAATCAAAAGTTGCTAGTGCAAGTAAAAAAAGATAGCAACGAAAAAAAAGGAGCAAGGGTATCGAGTCACATTAATTTGCCAGGCAAATACATAGCTTTACTTCCTAATACAGATATTGTAACCATTTCACAAAAAATAGAGGACAAAAAAGAACAAGAAAGATTACTAAAATTGGTAAAAGAAAATTTGAGCCAAGGAAATGGTGCAATTATAAGAACTTCTGCACAAAATAAAGAAAAAGAAGTAATCGAAGATATCAAAAAAGTAGAAAAGAAATGGAATGATATTATTCAAACTAGTATTAATCCAGAACTAAAAGAACCACAACTATTATATAAAAGCGAAGATATAGATCGGAAGAGCGTCGTGTAGGGAAAGAGTGTTGGATCGAGTGTA
>CAMSQT010000141.1 GCA_947062645.1 uncultured Clostridium sp.
AATGGTGCCAAAGTATCAGGTGGGCAAAAGCAAAGAATCCAAATTGCAAGAACTTTACTAGAAACAAGAAATGTCAATATCTTTGATGATAGCTTATCTGCCTTAGATGTAGAAACAGAAAAAAAGGTATTACAAGCAATTATCAAGGAGATTAAGAATAATATCTTAATTGTGGTTTCTAATAAAATTAGTATGATGGAGCAAATGGATAGAGTATACCTACTAATAGATGGAAAAATAATAGATAGTGGTACCCATGAAGAATTATTACAACGAAACGAGTTATATCTAGAATTAGAAAGTTATGAAAAGGAGGGTGAATTGTTATAAAAAAGATTGTAAAAAAATATAAAAAAGCGTTTTTTATCATTTCGCTTTTATTAATTTTATGTAACATCTTAGGAACCATTCACCCATTTGTCATGAAGCAAATTCTAGAGGTAGATTTTCAAGCACAAGATTGCAAAACCATATTATTACAATTGGTAATTTTGTATACTGCTATTCACATAGGGTATGCCATTTTTAAAAACGTAAGAAATAACAAAGTAAATGAAGTGATGGCAAAAGTTTTAAAAGACATTCGTTCCAATTTATTTACGAGAGTATTAAAATTAAAAATGAAAACCTTTGAAAAGTACAATTCTGCCCAATTGTACACAAGACTCACCAATGATGTAAATGAGTTATTTAATCTATTTTTTGGTGTTTTAAATGTAGTAGTCAACAATATTGTATATTTAATATTTATGGTAATCATGATGTTTTTTGCTGACATTTCCTTAGCATGGATTGGACTAATTATGATAGTTTTAATCGGGATATCTACTATGAAATTTACTGGTGTGTTAGGAAGAATACGAAAAAAATTCTTAAAAGAAAGAGATTTTTTAAATAGAGAATTTGCCGAAAATTATAATAAAAATAAATTAACCTATCTTTATCACATGCAAGAAAAAAACATAGAAAAAGCAAAACATTTCTTTTCCAAAGAATTAAAATACAGAAAAAGATACATATTTGTCCACCATTTTACTTATTGGGGAATAACTTTGCTAGAAGCAATTGGAATTTACAGTGTTTTGTATTATGCCTTAAACATAAATATGCAAATATCAGTTGGTAGCATCTATTTGATTTTATTTTACATCAAGGAATGTAGAGAACCACTAGACGAAATATGCAACCAAATGGAGGAAATTCAAAATGGAATTGTAGCTTATCAAAGAATAAAAGAAGTTTTAGCAGAAAAGAACGAAGAAAATATAGAAAAAGGCGAAAAAATTGACGTGATAAAAGGTGATATTGAATTCCAAAACGTCAGTATGAAATACGAAAATGAGATGGTTTTAAAAAATGTATCTTTTCTCATAAAAGAAGGATCAAAAGTAACCATTGCAGGAAGAACAGGAGCAGGAAAATCTACTTTAGTAAATGTTTTAATGAAAGTATATGACATACAAGCTGGGAAAATATTAATAGGAAACAAAGATATTCACCAAATAGCGAATCAAAGTTTACGAGATAACATATCTTACATTTCGCAAAATCCCTACATTTTTGCTGATACCCTAAAAAACAACATTCGTTTAGGAAACCATAAAATAACAGACGAACAAATCATGACACTTGCAAGTCAAATTGGTGCCAAAAGTCTATTTGAAAAATTGCCACAAGGGTTAGACACGATAATTAATGCAAACGAAATGTCTTATGGCGAATTACAAATAATTGCTTTTATCCGTGCCATTTTACATCAAGCCAATATCTACATCTTTGACGAGCCAACAGCAAACATTGACCTAAAAACAGAAAAAATGATTCAAAAAATCATTGACCATATTGCCAAAACAAGTACAGTAATCATTATTGCCCACAGGAAGTCAACCTTAGAAAGCTCTAATAAAGTCATTTATTTAAAAGATGGACAAGTAGACTTAATCATGAATAGGGATTGAGGGACGTTCCTTAAATCCCTACTTTGGGGATTAGGGGACACTCTTTATAGCAAGGCTATCAAACTAATATTTATGAAACACCAGATTTATTATCAACTGGTGAAAAACAAATGATTAGCTTTGCTAGGATTATGGCGATGTCACCAGATGTGGTTATTTTGGACGAGGTCACTTCAGCTTTAAGTTGGGAAAATGAGGAATTAGTTAAAAATGCCATGGATAAAGTAATAAAGCGGAAAAGTTGTTTTTATAATTGCTCATAGATTATCAACCATTGACAAGTGTGATAAGGTGGTAGAAATGAAAGAGGGAAAGATAGTTTAGATAAAATTTATGCGAAAAGTAAAAATCCAACAGTTGCTTGCTACAACTGTTGGATTTTTTTGGTAATGGGCGAATTTGCCTGATTACCTAATTTGATTGGAGACATACAACTTTTAATCATCCCCCTTAAAAAAGTCCTCCCTAATAGCAGAAAATATTTCAGGGTCTGAGATGTTTATTTTGACAGTTTCATATCGACCATCCCGATAGTGAAGAACAATGCCAATTCCTTCAATTTGGCAGTGATGGTTATCTTTGAGAATTCCTCCTAATGTGTTTTTAATGTCGTCTCTAATAGCCATAGATATCTCCTTTCATGCTATGAAATAAAAACTTTTTGTACAATTACAGTTTACTATAAATTGACATAAAAGTCAAATTGTGAAAAAAGTTTTACCCAAACTCTTGTTTTAAAAAAAGAAATATAGTATAATAGAAATGTTCCCATTTAAACTAAAAAACAGTAGGAACAAAAATTGCCAAAAAGGTTCGTCCCTAATGGCAAAAACAGGAGGCAAAAATGAACGATAAAATCACCATAAAAGGAGCAAAAGAACACAATTTAAAAAATATAAATTTAAGCATACCAAGAGATAAATTAGTTGTTATAACAGGCTTGTCTGGGTCAGGAAAGTCAAGCTTAGCATTTGATACCTTGTATGCAGAAGGGCAAAGAAGATATGTAGAAAGTTTGTCTTCTTATGCAAGACAATTTTTAGGATTAATGGAAAAGCCAGATGTAGAAAGAATTGATGGTTTATCGCCAGCGATTTCCATTGACCAAAAAACAACTTCTAAAAATCCACGTTCAACAGTAGGAACCGTAACAGAAATTTATGACTACATTCGTTTACTATATGCAAGAATAGGTGTGCCATACTGTCCAAACTGTCATAAAAAGATTGAAAAGCAAAGCATCGACCAAATTATAGATAATATCATGAGCCTACCAGAAGGAACCAAAATACAAGTATTGGCCCCTGTTGTAAGAGGTAGAAAAGGAGAGTTTACCAAACAACTAGAAGGTTATCAAAAAGAAGGTTTTGTTCGTGTTAGAGTAGATGGAGAAATCTACGAATTAGGGGAGGACGAAATTAATTTAGACCGTAAGAAAAAGCACGATGTAGAACTAATTGTTGATAGATTAGTGATAAAAGAAGATATCACGAGCCGATTAACCGAATCCGTAGAAATAGCCTTAAAACAAGCCAATAAGTTGGTGTTAATTGATATAGTAGGACAAAAACCAGTACTATATAGTTGCAACTATGCATGTCCAGATTGTGGATTTAGATCGGAAGAGCGTCGTGTAGGGAAAGAGTGTTGGATCGAGTGTA
>CAMSQT010000142.1 GCA_947062645.1 uncultured Clostridium sp.
AGCATAAATTATAAAATGATATTGTTTTATTTTCTTTCCATCTTTTGTATCTTGTATATTTTCTATTTTTCTTTTTTCATAGTCCCATTTCCATTGTATGATAATCCTTTTATTTCCTTCTATTTCCCCTTTTAAATCAGTTTCCATATCTTCTATTTTTTTGTATTTTTTATCTTTTCCCTTTATTTGAAAATATAAATTTTCGGGCTTTTCATTGGTACTTTTAAATTGTATTCGATAGTTCATTTTTTTATTCGATTGTAAGAATATTTCAAATTCTCCTTTTGTTCCAGGTGCTATTTTTTCTCGTACACTATCTAATAAAGAAATATCTTTAAAATTTATATTGTTATAAGATACTTGAAAGTGGTAAGATGGTTCTATTGTTTCTTTTTCTTCTGTTTTGGCAAAAGAAAATAATTTGAAAAAAATAAGTTCGTCTTGAAATTTAGAATGTAAGAATTCTTGCTTTTGTTTGAAAAAAATAACGATTATTACAAGGATAATAAGAAATAAAATAATTCTTCTTTTTTGTTTTTTCAAATATTAGCCTCCTTTGTTCTAAGTTCCTAGTTGCTGTGAGTGTACTTTTATTTGTACTTCTTGTAGGATATCTTCTATCGAATCACTTTTGGTTTTGTCGTAAATAATTTCTAATCGATACTTGTCTTCTTGTACTTTTTCTTTTTTTAAGATAAAGTCTTTTGTTTTATTATTTTGTAATGGTATTTCTTCCTTTTCTTCGTATAATTTAAAGCTAATTGCTTTTTCAATTGGTGCTATGATTTCAATGTTATAGTTTAAGTCAACTTCTGTTATTTCTCCTGTTTCTTTATAATTTTTTACTTTAAAATCATAATATCCTATTTGCTCTTTTCCATCCATTTCAAGCACAGGATTATTTTCTACAATCAGTATTGGTTCTGCTATTTTTGCATTTGTTTCAACATTTACATTGCTATGCTCTTTTCCCATGCTATAGCCAGAAAAAAATAGGACTAAAATCATAATACTAACTAAGATAAGTGTTGTTTCTCTTTTTTTGTTTTTTAATGGATTTTTTAGTTTTTTCAAAAGTCACATCCCTCCTTTTTAATTTTAGGTAGAGACAAGCTATTTTGTCTTGTCTCTACTTTTTAGTATTGACAAACAAATCAAATACTGTATGGTAGAATAAAGGTTTTGCCGTAATTAAATTAACAACAAGATTATCTAGTTACTTCATTTTCAAATTTCTATTTTCTTTCATTTTTTAATTTTGTGGCATTACTTGTGTTCCTGATACAATAACGTTAAAGGTATAATTTCTTATGTCTTTTGCGTCTTTTGTATCTAGTCTATCATTGTTTTCAATTTCTGTATTGTCTCTTCCTGTTTCATAAGACCATTTCCATTTAATTGGTAAGGTTACTTTTTTGTTGTTACTGTCAGCCTCAATTGTTCCAGATAGCTGACTTTCTAGTTCTGTTAAAGTCTTGTATTCTTGGTCATGGTATACAAATACTACATTTTTTGGTTTTTGTGTTTCATTTGCAAATTTTATGTTGTAGTTGATTCCCACATCTGTCCCAGTTCCATCTATCATAATGTCAAATTGTCCTTCTGTTCCTGGTGCAATTTTGTTGTTTACTAATGTTTGGTTATTATAAGTAGATGCTAAACATATGGTTTGTACTTGCTCTGCTTCTCCATTTACTTTAAAGTTCCAGCTAGCAACTTCTGCCGTTCCGTCTCCTCTTACTTCAGTTACATATTTAGAAAAACTTCGTCCTCCTATAAATGATACAATAACGCATGATAAAATCGCAATTGCTACTAATATTTTTTTCTTTTTACTTAAAATAAACATCACTCCTTTTCTTTTTTATTATTTGGTTGGAATTTTTTTCAATGAATTTTTGAAAAATTTTCTCGAATTAAAATTCTTAGATTGAATTTTGAAATTTGAAAATGTAATCACATTATAGTTCCATTTTTTGGAATTGTCAAGATTTCTTCCCTAACTTTTCGTCGCAAATTCCGACATATTTCGACTTTTCCTTCTTAAAACGCCTTATTTTCAAGGATTTTTTGTGTCGAACTTTTTTAGAAAAAAACTTGACTTTCCCATTTTTTTACATTATAATGATATCATATTTTCTATTTTTTATTTTCTTAACATTTCCCAAAATATTTATTATAATTGAAAGGAGGCATGTTTATTGCTTAAAAAATTTAAAATTTTAATTTCTTTATTGGTATTTTTTACTTTAGGATTGTTTTTTCAATCAACTTCTGCTAAATATGTTATAGAATCAACACAAGTTGTTGCTAAAATATCGATTGCAAGATACAAACCAGATATCGAATTAATTGATATTAGTTCTTCCAATGTAGCATATCCTACCTATGCTAACCATACTCATGTAATTACAGGACACCTTAAGATAAAAAAGAAAAATTTAGAACAAAATAATTTATCTGCTGATACTTTAAAAGTTGCTGTTGGCGATGTTAATCAGCTGATTCCCGTTGTTTTTCATTCTTTTTCTTTACATTCTGAAACAGCTAGTGAAAAAATCTATGAATTTTCTTTTTCTAATACGACTTCGAATGGCAAGTTGTCATTGCTTGTCCCAGAGGGAGTTTTGAAAACGAAAGCAGGTTTAACAAATGATAAGAAAACTTTTTCTACAAATCTTATTATTGATAACCTTCCACCTCATTGTGTATTTTTAGAAACAACCAGTCAGAACCGGTAAGTCAAAAGCAGAATTACAACTTAGTGAACCTATTAGACCCATTAGTGGCTGGGAAAACTCCAACCTTCGTTTAACAAAAGAGTTTTTAGCTTGTGTTTCTTACCCTTTAACACTTACGGATTTAGCCCAAAATTCTTCTACCACCTTAATTAATATTCAAAATGCTACCTATGTTTCTTTAGAATATGGTCAACATGATGATTATAGTATTTTTAGTTTTGCTTCCAATGGTGGCATTGTCGCTCCTAATACGATTACTTCTAACAGCATTTGTAAGGCTAATTGTATTTATACACGTTTACTAGGTAATATCCCTGATGGTTCTTTACAAGGAAGGGCTTATGTTCATACCTATTGGGGAAAAGATTCTTATAATGTTTGTATCTATTCCGAACTCCCTTATTTTCACGGCTACAATCCTGCTTCTGGATGGTTTAATGTTGGCACTGATAATTGGCTTTATCACCAAGGACGCAAACTCACACAGTTTGGCGGTATTGGATTAAATCGTGCTAGTACTTCTCCCTTTCATCCTTTACCTAGTGATATTGCTAACCAGTATTTATTTGGCGTTTCTAGCATTCAGTTTAGACTACAAAATTTACCAGATTTGTCTGTTGTTTATCAATGCTATGTAAAAGATGTTGGTTGGCTACCTGCTTCTTGTGATGGCGAAGAAAATGGCTATCAACATGATAAACCAATTTCTTCTTTTCGTATGAATTTAGTTCCTAAAACAGAAAAGCAACATTTACTTGATTTTTGGAACCGTGATGTTGGAACAAATCATATTAATTAATCTATTTTTTATTGACACCAATAATTAGATCGGAAGAGCGTCGTGTAGGGAAAGAGTGTTGGATCG
>CAMSQT010000143.1 GCA_947062645.1 uncultured Clostridium sp.
TACACTCGATCCAACACTCTTTCCCTACACGACGCTCTTCCGATCTCTCATGCATTTCTTCTCTTAGTTCTACAATTGCTTTTTCGTTTGCTTCTAATCTTTCTTCTACCTTATCAAATCTTTTGTCCACTTGATCAAATCTTTTGTCCACTCCATCTAGCCTTACATTTACCTCTTTAATACTTGTAAGTATTTGATTTAGTATCTCCGTTTCCATCTTTTGTCTCACCTCTTTCCCTGTTTATCTATTAGTTGAATTATATAATAATGTTAAAAGAAAAGCAATACTTTTTAATAAAAAATATAAAATTTTACCAAAAAGTAAATTAACCTCTATAAATTGCCCTTTAAAGCAAGATACCATTGCTTAAGGACTGTCCCTTAGTCCCTACACTAGGGATTTAAGGAACGTCCCCAAATCCCTAGTTTACTTCTTTTGATTGTTTTAACATGATGTCGCCGGAAAACGGCATAGCCTTCTTCTGGATTTCCTACTAAGACATGGGTTATGGCTCCTACAAATTTTCCGTTTTGGATGATGGGTGAACCTGACATGCCTTGTATGATGCCTCCTGTTTTTTCTAAGAGTCTTTCATCGGTTATTTTAATTTTCATGCTTTTGTTGTCATAGTTGTTTTCTTTGTAAATTTTTTCGATTTCGATTTCGTATTCTTCTACTTTTTGATTGTCTAGACTACATAGAATGGTTGCTTTTCCTTCCTTAATTTCTTCTCTTATTGCTACTTCCATTTCTTTAGATTTGTCTAGGTTTAGGCTTGCTAAGTTTTCAACGGTACCATAGATACCAAATTTACTGTTTTTATAAATTTTTCCTATGTTCTTTTGGTTTTCGACCGTTCCTTGTATTTTTCCGTGGATAGCCACTTTCTCCTTTTGTGATGTTTAGGATTCTGGTGGTTACAAATTCTCCTGAGGCAATGTTAATTAGTTCTTCTGTGTCGATGTCAGTTATCCCATGTCCTAAAGCTCCAAAGGTTTTGGTGGAAGGCTCGTAAAAGCTTACTGTTCCTACTCCTGCTGCACTGTCTCTTACCCAAAGTCCCAATTTGTAATCATTATTACTTGTTTTTACTGGCTCGATACTACATTCTTTTGTGTGTTCTTCTTGCCTGTATTGTATTTTGACTGGTTTTCCTTTGGCTCCGATTTACGCTTTTCATTAATTGTTCTGTTGAATTAATTTCTATGTTATTTATTTTAGTTATCATGTCTCCTTCTTTGATACCACTGTTTTCATAGGGTCTATATTTTTTATTGTCTTCTCCTTCTATTTCACTCATACCAACCACTAGTACGCCACTTGTATAAAGCTTTACTCCTGCTACATTCCCGACAGGGAATTACTTTGGTTTTCGGTAAAACATCTACTGCTACTTCTTTTAAAGGAATATTGTCAAATAAGCTTAATTTTAAAGTTGCTTTTCCTGATTTTTCACTAATTTTATTGATATTGGTAGTAGATGCTGTTTCTAAGGTTTTGCTTTCCATTCTAAGTTGCATTCCAAGCAAAGTTTTTAAAGATATGTTTTCCCCTTCAAAAATAACTAGGTTTTCTGGAATGTTTTCTATGGCTAACATATAGCTATAGATTACCATTAAAAAAAATACTAATAATAGTTTTAAGAATGTTTTTTTCATTGTAACTCTCCTTTATTTTACTATTATTAGTATTAACTTTTCATTTTTTTTTATTCACTTGTTATTTTTAGCTGATTTGCTTACTTATGTGCTTTCTCGTATTATACCAAATTTCTTTTTTAATGTTTCGTTATCATTGTTGGTTTTATACATACCATAACGTTCTCTTCCTAATGCTGTGAAATATTTTTTGGCTAATTTAGTATTCTTTTTATCTTCATTAGCCATATATTTATACATATTGTTTGGTACTTCTACTCCAGTTTGGGTTACAATACTTGTATACGATCCTAATGGTACTTGTTTGTTGTATCGCTTTGGATAAAAATAATTTGTTGTTCCATTATTGGTTGTTACTGATCTTCTTTCAAAGTCAATATTTAAACAAGCATCTATAATCTCTTTATTTTCTAATCCAGTTTCTGTTGGTTTATGGTATTCATAATTATTATCTTCACCTTTTGTTACCATATAAATAGAATCTTCACTTACTACTTCTTTGTTTTTGTTATTAGCAATAATTGAGTAACCATTGTATATTTTTCCACCAATGTTTAGTCCTTGTAAAAAGCTTATGATGGATACATTGTTTACGATTTTGTCCCATTCATCTTCTTTTAGCTTTGGCATCATAAAGTTTGCTGTTCTACTTTCATAGTTGTTATAGTTTGCTATTGCTATGGATAAGTTTTTTTCAATGGAATAACGAATGACAGCTAGTCTTTGCTCATTGAAGTTTGAGTCTGGATCTTCTATGCTTCCTCTTGTAGCATCTCCAAAATCAAATATTCTATAATCGCCAAATTTAGGATTTCCATTTTCATCTTTTAATTGACTTCCCCCTTCGTCAACTGCTTGTTTAGCATTTAATTCCCCCAATCCATATTCTTTTACTCTATCTTTAAAATCATTTGCATCTTTATAATATTCGATAGCTGCTGTTGTTGCAGGATCAAATTTTTCTTGTGGTAATTTTTCTCCATTTATAATAGAAAACCAGTTATCATTCTCATCCTTATAATACTTTACACCATTTAGCTTGATATATTCATATTCCTCTAGTTTTCCGCCAGGAAGACAAACGGTTTCCTTTAATTTTGTTTCCTTATCAATAGTAACTTCTCGATAATCTACGTTCTTACCATCAGATGATACTTCAATATTATCTAACAAATAGCCACCATCATTAACCCATGTTCCATTAATTTCACCTTGAATAGTAATGTAATTGTCTAATGAATAGGTAATTACAAAATTGCTATTCTCATTCATTTTATATCTACAACTATAATAAATATATGGTTTTAAGCCAGAAAGTTTCTCGCCATCCTGATAGGTTGAACCTTCTTTAAGTGCAGTAGCTATGTCTTTATCACTTCCTATTATTGGATCTCCTGGAGTTCCATCTTCCTTTGTTGTTGGTATTTCATTATGGTTAGTTGTGTCTAATGTATTGGTATATGGCGAATAGATATAGTAACCATCATACATGGTATAGACAAGTGCTGGCACATAATCTGCTAAAATGTCACGATTGTAGCCTGCCATATTAAAGTTACTAGCAATTGAGCTAAAAAATGTATTAGCAGATGCCTCTATATCACGTAATTTGGAGTTAGCTATATCAGAAGTGTCACTATTAATGGTATTTAATTGAAAAGCTTTTAAGGCATCATAAGTAGCATTGTTTAATTTGGAGTCATAGGAAGTTTGCAAATTTAGTGTTTCTATTTGACTTCCGTATATAGGAGCTTAAAAGCAATGAAATTGGTAATATGATAATAATAAATATAACTGCTAAATTTTGTAATTTCATAGTTTTTTCTCTTTCCTTCGTATAAAATCAGCTTGTAATAACCTAAGGATTACAAGCTGATTTTTCATTTTATTTTTTTGTTCCA
>CAMSQT010000144.1 GCA_947062645.1 uncultured Clostridium sp.
GACTGTCCCCTTGTCCCTAGAATGGGGATTTAAGGAACGTCCCCTAATCCCCATCTCCTACTTTCGTTATGATAACTCTATCATTTCCATATAAATCTTTTTTTCCATAAGTGTCTACATACTTTTCCTCTTGCTCAATTAGTTCTATTACATCTATTTTTTGGTCATAGCCAATTTCTAGACACAAATATCCTCCATATTTTAGGTATTGGTCTGCTTCTTTTATGATTTTACGATAAAAGTCTAAACCATCCCATCCCCCATCTAAGGCAATAATTGGTTCTTGTCTAACTTCCTCGTCTAGGGTTTTTATGATTTCTTTTTTGATGTAAGGAGGATTTGCTACTATCATGTCATATTTTTCTTTTGGTAGTCCTTGGAATACATCCGCTTCTAAAAATGCCATTTGGTTTTCTACTCCATTTGCTTTTGCGTTTTTCTGTGCTATTTCTAGTGCTTTTGGACTTATGTCTGTTGCTGTTATTTGACTTTTTTCTATGTATTTGGCAAGTGATATGGCAATTGCTCCACTTCCGGTGCATAGGTCTAGTATTTTCCTTGCATTGATTTTTTTTGCTATTTGGATTACTTCTTCTACTAAGGTTTCGGTATCTTGCCTTGGTATTAATACATCTTTATTGACATAGAAATTCATTTTCATGAATTCTTGTTTTTGGGTGATGTGTTGCAAAGGTATTCCTTTTGCTAATTTTTCTATGTTTTTGAAGTATTGTTCTTCTTGGTTTTTGTTTAAGTTTTCTTGGTCATATACTAAGATGTATTGTCTGGTTTTTCCTAGCATGAATTGCATTAACATTCTAGCTTTTAGTTTAGGACTGTCTATCTTTTTCATTTTTAGTTTTAGACTTCCTTTTCCTATTGCTTCTCTTATTGTCATATTCACACCTTCTTTCTTATTGATTATACCATACTCCTATTTAATTTACAATGTCACTTTTAGAGCATTGACATTTCTTATTCCCTTTAGTATACTAACTATAACATAATAATAAAGGGGGAAATGTATTATGGAAGAAAATACAACACAACAACCACAAAATGAGCCAGCTAGTGGTAAATCTATTGCATCTTTTGTATTAGGACTTGTTGGTATTATAGCTTGGCTTATTCCACTATTTGGTTATCCTGTAACAATTACAGGTCTTGTTTTAGGAATTTTAGCAAGAAAGACAGAGAAAAATGGTTTTTCTCTTGCTGGTATTATTTTATCTTCAATCACACTTGCTATTACACTTATTAATTCAATCCTAGGAGCTATTATGGTTCTTAGTATGTATTATTAAAAAAATGCCAAAAAGGTTCGTCCCTTTGGCATTTTTAAATTACTCTTCAAAAAACATTTTAAAATCTTTTTCATTAATCTTTTCTTTTTGTAGTAACGCTTGTGCAATGATATCTAATTTATCTCTATGTTGTTTTAGTAGCATCTGTGCATCATTATAAGCTGTATCAATTAATATCTTTACTTCTTGTCCTATTTTATCACCAATATTTTCTCCAAACATTTGCATTTCATATGGCTCTTTTCCTTGGAAGTCAATTGGTCCTAAAATGTCACTCATTCCATATTTGGTTACCATGTCTCTTGCAATTTGGGTTGCTACTTCGATGTCATTGCTAGCCCCTGTTGAAATGTCATCTAATACTAACTTTTCAGCTGCTCGTCCTCCTAATAACATGATTAGTTTTTCTTGCATTTCTGTTTTAGAAATATAGTATTTATCCTCATCTGTTTTTTGCATAGTGTAGCCACCTGCTACCCCTCTTGGTATGATTGATATTTCTTTCACTTCTGGCTGGGTTTCCAAGTATCTACTAACTACCGCATGCCCTGCTTCATGATAAGCGGTTAGTTTTTTATCTTTTTCAGAATAAACTCTAGTACGTTTTTCAATTCCTACGGTTACTTTTTTTACTGCTTCTTCGATATCATTATTTTCAATTGCTTCGTGTTTGTTCTTTGTTGCTATGATAGCTGCTTCGTTTAGGATATTAGCTAGTTCTGCTCCTGTAAATCCTGCGGTGTCTTCTGCTATGCTTTCTAAGTTGACATTTTCTGATATTTTTTTGTCTTTTCCATGTATTTTTAAAATTTCTAGTCTTCCTTTTAAATCTGGTGTTGGAATGGTTATTTGTCTATCAAATCTTCCTGGTCTTAGTAATGCTTTATCTAGCATTTCTGGGCGGTTGGTAGCAGCTAACACGATAATGGTTTCTTCACTACTAAAGCCATCCATTTCTACTAACAATTGATTTAAAGTTTGGTTGTTTTCGGTTTCTGCTCCACTGTTTGAGGTTCTTCTTGAACCGATGGCATCGATTTCGTCGATAAATACAATACATGGTGCTAGTTTTCTTGCTTTGTCAAATAATTTTCTTACACGAGAGGCTCCTAGTCCTGCAAACATTTCAATGAATTCTGATCCACTCATAGAAATAAAAGGTACGTCTGCTTCTCCTGCAATTGCTTTTGCAATTAATGTTTTTCCTGTTCCTGGTTTTCCATATAGCAATACACCTTTTGGTATTTTTGCTCCCATTTTGGTGAATTTTTCTGGTCTTTTTAAAAAGTCTACAATTTCAACTAATTCTTCTTTTTCCTCATCTAAACCTGCTACGTCATTAAATTTTATTTTAGTTTTTCTTTCAGTGTCATTGTATACTTTTCCTTTTTCGCCTAATCCTTGCATTTTAAATATCATAATAAATAAAGCAAGCATAATTAGGGTTGGTAAAAAGGATATTAAAAAGGCTGGAATTTGAGTTAATACACTTTTAGGTTTTTGGATTAGTTCTATTTCATTGCCTTCTGCCACTTTTTCTTGTACTAATCCGATAAAGCTTTCTGTGTTTGGCACTATTGCCTTTTTTTCTTCTTCTTCATTTTTTTGTTTTACTTTTAAACTAGTACTTCCTACTGTCATTTCGATTTTTTCGATATTTCCATAGGATAATTCTTTAATTAAATCTGTATAAGCTAGTGTATTTTCATCTTCTTTTTCTTTATCCTTCATTAAAAATATGGTTGCCCCTAGTAGGATTACTAGTAAAATCATTAAACTTATTAAAGATAACCATAATTTTTTTTCTTTTTTCTTGTCATTTTTCTTTTTACTCAAAATTTCTCACTTCTTTCCTTTTCTATTTTAGGCATTAGAACCTTGTGGCTCTCCCTCATTATTTCCTGTATCGGTTTCTTTTTCCTTCTTTTGCTCTTCTTTATCCTTTTCTTGTCTTTTCTTTTTTTCTTGTTCTTGGCGTTCTTTTTCTTCTCTTTCTTGCATCTCTTTTCTTACTAATTCTTGTGCTTCTGCAATTTTCATTAATTCTGCTTGTTGCTTCATAAACTCTGTTTTTAGTAAGAAAATGGCTGCCACCAAATAAATTGCTGCAACAGAAATGTACATTACTTGGAAATATTCCATTTTAAAATCAACAAATATATTAATGCCAACATATAACAGATCGGAAGAGCACACGTCTGAACTCCAGTCACAATGCCTCAT
>CAMSQT010000145.1 GCA_947062645.1 uncultured Clostridium sp.
ATCATATTCTTCTTCCCATAAGCTGTCTGGCACATTATCAAAAGCTTTAAATATTCTTTCTGCTTCTGCTAAGTAAATTAATTGTTCTTGTGGCGACATATTTTCGTATTGCCTAGCAAATTTGTATAATTTATCTAACATCTGGTTTGCTTCAATAAATGTCCAAAAATCTTTAACTTTCATTCCAAATAGTTTGATTTGCATAATCGCATAGGCTACCAAGGCAAATATTACAAATACTAATATATATATAATTGTAAGAATTGTCATTTTACACACCTCTTTTTGGTTTTTCCTTTTGTATTACAACTTAAATTATACCATGTTTGGTATTTTTTTGCAATAGTTTTTGATTCTTTTACCTAGATACTCTTTCTAAAATGTTCACAATACAATTTTAGAAATTTTTCCAATTTTTCTTTCCTATTTCTATTTTTTATGTTATAATCATAAGAATATAAAAATGGATAAATAAATGAGGTTGATTTTATGAAAGCTAAAATAGATAAAAAATTCATAATTACAAAACGAGCTGGCATTTATGGAATGGTCGGTAATATCTTCCTATTAATGATAAAAGCATTTGTTGGTTTTATGAGCCACAGCCAAGCTATGATAGCAGACAGTTTTAACAGTGCCGGTGATATTTTTGCTTCTTTAATGACTTTTATTGGTAATAAAATCGCAAGTACCCCAAATGATGAAGATCATAACCTAGGACATGGAAAAGCAGAATACCTTTTTTCTATGTTTATTAGTATTTCCATGATTTTTGTCGCTAGTAAATTATTATACGATTCTGTTGTTACCTTAATTACTGGAGATAAACTGCAATTTTCTTGGTTTTTGGTTATGGTGTGCATCGCAACCATTATTACCAAGCTTTGCCTTTTTTTATACACCAAACATGCCTACACAAATCATCCTAATATCTTACTAGAAGCTAACATGAAAGACCACAGAAATGACTGTATTGTAACCACTTTTACTTTACTTTCTGTTATGCTTACTTTAGTTAATATTTATTGGTTTGATGGTATTGTTGGTATTGGTATTTCTCTTTGGATTTGTTATACAGGAATCACCATTTTTATAGAAAGTTACAATGTTTTAATGGATATTAGTGTTGACGATAAAACCAAAGATTTGATTTTAGATATTGCTCACAGTTACTCTGAAATCAAAAATGTAGAAGATATTGTTTCTACTCCTGTTGGCGACAAATACTTGGTTTTTTTAACCATTGCTTTAGATGGCAACATGTCTACCTTTGATAGTCACGAATTAGCTGATAGCCTTGAAACTAATATTAATGGTTTAGATAAAATTTATAAAACGGTCGTGCATGTTAATCCAGTTTAATTTTGCCAAGAAGGAACATCCCTATTGGCAAAATTATTCGGCAATCAAATCATAATTACTAATGTCAATTACTTTACATTTCACAAAATTTCCTAACAAGCCTTTTTTCGTTTGCAAATCCTTTGTTTTCATATATACTAATCCGTCCATTTCTGGAACATCCTGCATTGTTCTTCCTACATAATATTTGCCATCAAAGGAAATATCCTCAATCAAAATTTCGTACTCTTTTCCTATTTTATTAGCTAAATTTTTTCTTGATATTTCTTGTTGTACCCCCATTACTTGATTATACCTTGCTTTTTTGGTATTACCATGAATTTGTTCTGGAAGCTTTGCTGCTGGTGTACCATCTTCTTTTGAATACATAAATGTTCCCAATTTATCAAATTTTGTTTCTTCTACAAATTCTAATAATTCCTTAAAATTTTCTTTGGTTTCTCCTGGAAATCCTACAATAAGGCTTGTTCTTAATGTTACCTGAGGGATACTACTTCTTATTTTTTGGATTAATCCTTGTATTTGCTCTTTCGAAGTTCTTCTATTCATTTTTTTCAAGATATTATTTGAAATATGTTGAATAGGTATATCAAAATACTTTGCAATTTTGGGATTAGTTGCTACTTCTTTTATTAGTTCGTCTGTAATTCCTTCTGGATAAGCATATAAAAAACGAATCCATTTAATTCCTTTGATTTTACTAATTTCGTGTAGCAATTCTGCTAATTTACTTTCTCCATATAAGTCCACTCCATATTTGGTCGTATCTTGTGCAATGATAATAATCTCCTTAAACCCTTGTGTTGCTAAAATTTTTGCTTCTTCTATAATATCCTCTTTTTTTCTACTTGCAAAAGGTCCTCTGATATAAGGAATCGCACAATAGGTACATTTGTTGCTACATCCTTCTCCTATTTTTAAATAAGCATAATTTTTGCCAGTTGTAATGATTCGATTTAAAAATTGTTCTTGTGATAGCATTGGCATTTTAGGAATATCTAATATTCTTTTTGCGGTTTTTTCCATGGGTAAAGCTGTTTTTTGCTTAATTACCCCTTCTATCTTCTCCCACAATTTATCATAATCTTCTATTTTAATAAACAAATCTACCTCTGGTAATTCCTTTATTAATTCTTCATAATATCTTTGTACCAAACATCCCATCACAATTAAATATTTACATTTTTTACGTTTATATTCTGCCATTTCAAGTATCGTATTAATTGCCTCTTCTTTTGCCACATCAATAAATCCGACAGGTATTAATCACAATCATTTCCGCTTTTTCTTCGTCACTTACTACTTCATAGCCATTCTTTTTAAACAATCCTATTGTTACTTCTGTATCAATTAAATTTTTACTACATCCAAGTGATATAAATCCTACCTTCATTTTTTTCTCCTTTTTTGGTTTTAGCATGTTCTACCTAAACCTGTCCCAAAGTTGCCATTAATGGTCAGTTAGTGCCTGTCCCAAAGTTGCCATTCCATTAATCTTTATGGCTACAAATATGTTTTCTTGTAAGTTCCATTAAGTCTAGCTTTGTGAAACCTTCTACTTGTGTTTTGCTTCTGTCTTTTTTTAATTCTTCTTCTAATATATTTTGAATTTTTTCTTTGTTTTCTTTGTTTTTCATGTCAATATAATCAATTATAATAATTCCACCAATGTCACGCAAACGTAACTGTTTTGCTATTTCTACTGTCGCTTCTTGATTTACTTTGTAAATGGTTTGTTCTAGGCTCTGGTTTCCCACATATTTTCCAGTATTTACATCAATTGCTGTTAACGCTTCTGTTTTATCGATTGTGATAAAGCCTCCACATTTTAACCAGATTTTTCTATTTTGCATTTTTTCTATTTGTTTTTCTAAATCATAAATGTCTAATAGATTTTCTACTTTACTTAACACAATTTCTAAATTGCTATATTCGTGATTTTCTTTTTTAAATGCCTCTAATTCCTTCTTTACATTTAAGTCATTTACGGTTACCTTTTTAACATCTTTATTGGCTAAATCCATTAACATTTTTTCTAAGATATCTTCGCTTTTATATAATAGTTGTGGTTCTTTTAGTTCTGGATTAATACTA
>CAMSQT010000146.1 GCA_947062645.1 uncultured Clostridium sp.
CTTGATAGTATAGATTGTTCAACTTTTCTTGTCCACACTTATATACTAACACCACTGCTCCCCTTCTATCTCCTTCTGTTTTAAATTTCTTCCATTATCGATAATATAAATTTGATCAAACAACAATTCTTTTTCTTTTTTATTCCAACTTTTTATTTGCTGTATATTTTTTATTACTTCTTTTGGCCGATTATAAGTGCAAATAACTAAAGCCATTTTCACTGCTTTTTTATTTTTTTCTATTCTGGCACTTTCGATTGTTCCGCTTTCTAAAAGTGTTTCTTGTTCTGCTTTTACAGTAAGATAAAAATAAGAAATATTCGATAATGGCACGAAAAAGGAAATTTCTTGTTTCCCACAAAACGTTTTTTCTTTCAATAAAATACTCTTTTCTTTTCTATCTCTGCTTCCCATTAAGGCAAGTGTTCCCACTCCATCTATTATAACTCGAACAACTACTTCTTTTATCCTTGTGTACTGCTTCCACTTTTCTGCCAGAAAAATATTAAAATAAGTATCAAATTGAACAAATCCACCAGCAGAAATTTTTATTCCTTGTTTTGAACTTTTCACAGAAGCCTTTGTATGATAATAAAGCTCTGCAATTTTTGTATTCGCTTTTTTTGTCCAGAGCATATGCTGCAATACCATAGGTATCCTCTCTTTCCTTTTCCTTTCGTTTCTACTTTGCTTGTTTTACGATTCGCCATACGACTGCAGCAATTGGATAAAGAAGATAATTACTTTTTCTAAGTAACCAAAGCGAGTATTTTGGATTCGCTTGATAAGCAGCAGAACATGTCTTTTGTAATTTCTTTTCTATCGATACTAATTCCGATTTTGCACTTGTTCCAATTGGTAAACTAAGACAAATTTGCGCTTGATTTGCTTCCATTTTTGCAATTCCACAGGCCAAATAAGAAAGAATTTCTTTTCGTTCTCCCTCTAACTCTTGTTCCTTATAAAACTGCACTAATGACTGTAAAACCATGTAGTGCTGTAATCTATTTTTTTGCATATTTTTTATTGAAACACTTTGTGTTTGACTGCCTAGCCGATAACAATAAACAGGATAAGGTAAAATACAGATTGTTTGAATCCAGGGAACAGGAAATATGATATATTGCATATCTACATAAAAAGAATGTTCCGAAAGAACTATCTTATGCTCCTTTAAAATCTTAGTACGAATTGTCCATTCATGCATACGAATATGTATTTTATCTGCTATTTTCTGAAAAAAAAGAATTTTTTCCTTTGGAAATTTTTCAGTTCCTTCTACTTTTTTCTTCCTTTTTTTTCTTTTTCCATTTTTTTCTCTTACACAAATAAATGGCGTTACAACCAAATCACAAGGTAAATTCGATAAATTGGATTTTTGAAAAGCTAATTTAGATAATTTATATAAATAAGCATCATACGCTATTGGATCCACCCAATCATCTCCATCTACTACCTTCAAATAACTTCCAGATGACATCATAATTCCTAAGTTTATAGCAGAACCATGTCCACCATTTTTTTTATGAAATGCCTTTACAATAGAAGGATAACGAGCTGCATAATTATCGATAATTTCTCCTGTACTATCCTTTGAACCATCATCTATTACAAGAATTTCTGTTTTTTCTCTTTGTTTTGTTTGTAAAAGTGATTCTAAACAGTTCTCTAAACAATCTTCCACATTATATGCTGGTACTATAACTGATAAAATCTTTGCTTTTTTTCCCTGCATAACAACTAGTCCTCTTTTCTACAATCTGCGTTTTACTGCATGAAATAAATTTACAGCCAGAAAACCAATTGTCTTACCAAAAGAAAATTGTTCCTGTTTTCGATACATTTGATAGGTTCCAATCATTGCCTTTATTTTATTTGACGAATGGGAATTTTTATGCCTGCAATAAATAGATAACACCTCATCTAATCCATAAGCAAGATAACCCTGTCGTAAAATGCGCCACCATGTTGCAGTATCTTCTCTTTTACAATCTTCTGGCATAAATAAAAATTCCTCTGGAATTTTTAATCGATCTAACATAACCGTAATTGTAGATATTGTTGTATTCATTAGTGCCTTTTGATAACTTATACTTTCTGGTACATGAACGACTTTACCTGTACGAATTCCATTTTTATCCGCAAATTCATAACTAGTAAAAGAAAAAGCACAATCTTTTTGTTTCATAAATCGATATTGTTTCTCTAATTTCTCTTTTTCCCAATAATCGTCTGCGTCTAAATAGACCAAATATCTACCTTTTGCGGCTTGTACTCCTAAATTTCTTGCGGCAGCAGGACCACAAGTTCGACTATTGAAAAACAATTCAATGTGTTTTTTATTACCTAATAAATCTGTTTCACTTCCCATTCGATTCAACCAATTTTTTAAAATTATTCTACTGCTATCTGAAGAAGCATCATCTATCAAAAATAATTCCCAATTCGAATAGGTCTGTTCTTTAATACTCTGGAGTGTTTTTTCTAAAAAAGTTGCTGCATTATAAACGGGTACTACAATACTAATCAATTCTTCTACTACTTTTGGTTCACTTTTGTTCTTTATATCCAATTTGTTGCACACCCTTTTTCTATCCTAGTGTTATAACAGGTTTTCATAAAGTAATCTCCTCTATGAAATATAAAATTTTGATAATAAAACTAACAAAATTTATTAATTTGACCAAAAAATTGACGGTTTATTTTTTGTATTTTCTTTCATTCTTACTTTATAAATAAAAATTTTATTGTTAAATTTACTATCTTTTTGACGATAGCTTTGACGGCTTATTTTTATTTTATAGAAAAATTTATTAACTTTTCTTACCCAAAAGATTTTTTACAATAAACAGGAAAACTTTTTCGATTCAATAGTTTAAATATAGATTTTTTTATAGAAAATTAGAAAGAAAAAAAGAAAAATTGACTAAAATCAATATCCTTACTAATAAAGAGTTAAATTTCAAAAATTGGTTTCTCTATCTATAAAATAATAAACCTTCTTATTTTTTGATAATTAGAAGAATAATATCTTCTGATTTTTAAAATCGTCAAAAAGCGTCATTCTTTTCAACAAAAAGAATTCTCTCTTGACAAATCTCTTAAGAAAGGTTATCATGTCAAACAGAGATATAACAACGGATAGCACGTTTTACGAATTATCCTTATGTTAAATCAAATTATATTTCATAGAGGAGATTACTCTATGAAAGCTTATTTTATAAAAAAAAGGAACATATCACTCTTTCTAATGATACTATACTAATATGCTCCCCTCTCAGCTTTGTGTTACTCCATGACATTTGACAAAGCGATTCGTCAAAATATCTAAAGAGGTAGTCACCTTGAAAGGTAACTGCCCAATAAATCGGAGTTAGACGAGCAGATTATTTAGACCTCTTTATATAACAACCAAAAGC
>CAMSQT010000147.1 GCA_947062645.1 uncultured Clostridium sp.
ACACTCGATCCAACACTCTTTCCCTACACGACGCTCTTCCGATCTATAGCAAAAAGGCAAAGAAACTTGCTATTTTTTTGAATTTATAGTAAAATAGTGCCATGATTTTAGCAAACCATAATAAACAAGCGAAAGAAGGAAGCAAACATGAAACTAATCTCATGGAACGTAAACGGAATAAGAGCTTGCGTAAACAAAGGATTCGAAGAATTTTTTCAAAAAATACAAGCAGACATATTCTGTATCCAAGAAACCAAATGCCAACCAGATCAAATAGAATTAAACTTTAAAGGATATCATAGCTATTGGAATAGTGCCGAGAAAAAGGGATACTCAGGAACTGCTATTTTTACCAAAAAAGAACCAAAAGCAGTAACCTATGGAATTGGAATTCCAGAACATGACAAAGAAGGAAGAATCATCACACTAGAATTCGAAAATTTTTACCTAGTAAACAACTATACACCAAATTCTAAAAGAGGCTTAGAAAGACTAGAATATAGACAAATCTGGGAAGACGAAATTAGAAGCTATTTATTAAACTTAAACAAAACCAAGCCAGTTATCATGTGTGGAGACCTAAACGTAGCCCACCAAGAAATTGACTTAAAAAATCCAAAAAGCAATCGTGGAAATGCAGGATTTACTGACGAAGAAAGAGCCAAAATGACAGAGTTACTAAATGCAGGATTTACCGATAGTTTCCGTACCCTTTATCCTGAAAAGCAAGAAGCTTACAGTTGGTGGTCTTACATGGGAAGAGCCAGAGAAAAAAACGTAGGCTGGAGAATTGATTATTTTATCGTATCCAACGACATAAAAAAGCAAATAAAAGAAGCAACCATTTATCCAGAAATCATGGGAAGTGACCACTGCCCAGTAGGATTAGAAATCGATGGTTAGTTTGTGCCTGTCCCAAAGTTGCCATCTTAAACAAAATTAATATGAAAGAAGGAAGTATATGAACGAAATTAAAAACCATGGAAAGAAATGGCTATATTGGTTTGTTTTAGGAGTAGCCATTATTGTAGTATACAAAGCCTTAGATAACTTTGGTGATGTAATGGGAGTAGTTGCTAAGTTTTTTGATATTATTACACCATTTTTAGTAGGAATCTTTATTAGTTACTTACTATACATACCATGTAAAAAAATTGAAAAAGCATATCGAAAGTCCAAATTAAAGTGGATAGCTAACAAAGCAAGACCATTAGGAATATTAACAGTATATTTAATTATTTTATTGTTACTAATTATATTAATTAACTTCATTTTACCAGTTGTTTTTGAAAGTGTGGAAGATTTGATTAATAATATACAAAACTATTATGAAATTGCAATTGATAAATATAATAGTTTGCCAGAAGATAACATTCTAAAAAGTGATGTGGTAAATGATGCGATTGGAAACATACAAAACTTAGATATTAAGCAATACTTCCAATTAGATAAAATAATGGCTTATGTAGTAAGTGCAATTGATGCGGTAACAGGCTTATTTGATGTGGTAGTTGCTGTTATTGTATCGATTTATATATTAGCAGAAAGGGTAGAAATTTTAAACTCTATCAAACGATTGGCAGAAGCAGCTTTTAAAGAAAGAACCTACAAAAATTTAGATAAATATTTCAATAATTCCAATGAGATATTCTTTAAATTTATAGCCAGCCAGTTTTTAGATGCTATTATTATAGGTATTTTGGTAACCATAGCCATGAGCATTATGGGAATCAAATATGCACCATTATTAGGATTTTTAATTGGATTATTCAATATGATACCATACATAGGAGCTATTATTGCAGTAGGAATTTCTGCTATTATAACACTTATTACAGGAGGCTTTTCACAAGCGGTTTGGATGTTAATTGTGGTTATTATATTACAACAAATAGATGCCAATATCATTGGTCCAAAAATTATAGGGCAATCACTAAAAATTAGCCCATTACTAGTAATTTTTGCAATAACGGTAGGCGGTGCCTACTTTGGCATATTAGGAATGTTCTTAGCTGTGCCAGTAATTGCTGTTATTAGAATATTAGTAGAAGACTATATTGATTATAAAATGACAATTAAAAAGGCACAAAATAGTTCAAAATTAAAATCAGAACAATAAATAATAAAGGAGAAAAAACAATGTTAAAAAAATATATATTAGTATTTATTATATCTATGATACCCTTAATTGAACTAAGAGGAGCCGTACCAGTTGGATTAAGTGGACTATGGGGAGAAGCCTTACCAATTATTCCTTTATATATAACCTGTATCATAGGAAACATGCTACCTGTACCCATCATATTCTTTTTTGCAAGAAAAACCTTAGAATGGGGAGCAGACAAAAAAATCATTGGAAAATTCTTTACCTTTTGTCTAGAAAAAGGAGAAAAAGGTGGAAAAAAACTACAAGAAAAAGCAGGAAAAGGACTATATATAGCGTTATTCCTATTTGTAGGAATTCCTTTGCCAGGAACCGGTGCATGGACTGGAACCTTAGCAGCTAGCCTTTTAGACATGGACTTCAAAAAAAGTACCATTGCAGTAACAGCAGGTGTTATTTTAGCAGGTATCATCATGGGCTTAGCATCAGCAGGTGTGTTTGGCGCATTGGGAGCAATATTTCAATAAAAATATGTAATAAAAATGTAATATAAAAGTAATAAAAATGAAAAAAGAATGATGACACAAGATTTCCGTAATATGGAAGCCTTTTTTTAAAACATAAGAAAATCTAACCCCCTTGAAAAACAAAAATAAGTGTGCAAAAATGAAGGAAACTAAAAAAGGGGAAGAGAATGATGAAAAGAAAAATAACAATACTAACCATTATACTTTTTGCAAGTGTCATAATAGCCTTAGGACTAGTATGTTTCATGAATGCCAATCAAAGGATAGAAAAAAATACGAAAACATCAATTTATCAAGCTACAGAAAAAAGGGCAGTAGCAGGAACAGGGGCAATAGTAGAAACATGGGACATATCAGCAACAGAGAAAGACAAGGTAACAGCAACTTTGTATGAAGATGGAACCTTGGAGATAAATGGAAATGGAAAGATGAAAGACTGGGATAGTACTTCTAATATACCATGGTATTCAAAGAGAAGTACAATAAAGACTGTACAAATACGTGGTGCTATTACTAATATAGGTAATAAGACGTTTTATTATTGTAATAGTTTAGTAAGTATCAGTATACCAAGTAGTGTAACAAGTATAGGTGATTTTGCATTTTATGAATGTAGCGAATTAACAAGTATTACGATACCGAATAGTGTAACAAGTATAGGTAATTCTGCATTTAGAGAATGTAGCAGATTAACAAGTATTACGATACCGAACTGTGTAACAAGTATAGGTAATTTTGCATTTTATGAATGTAGCGAATTAACAAGTATTACGATACCGAATAGTGT
>CAMSQT010000148.1 GCA_947062645.1 uncultured Clostridium sp.
AATTTGGGGAAGTTTATTTTATAAATTTTGTTAAAAAAGGTGAAAAAAGAAACGTCCCCAATTTCACATTATTTTGTTTTTCCTTCTAACGCATCTAAATTATCTAAAGCTTTTCCTGTTCCTAGTGCGACACAAGATACGGTGTCTTGTGCAATCATGACATTGATTCCTAATTTTTCCTGTAGTAGCTTGTCTAAACCGTCTACTAGGCAACCACCGCCTGTCATGTAGATTCCTTTGTCACTAATGTCTGCTGCTAATTCTGGTGGTGTTTTTTCTAAAACAGAATGAACGGCATCTACTATCATCATGGCTGGTTCGATTAATGCTTCTAACATTTCACTAGAACGAATGGTTATGGTTTTTGGTAATCCTGTTATTAAATCTCTTCCTCGAATATTCATTTCAGCATCTTGGATTTTTGGGAATACACAGCCAATGTTTACTTTTAGGTCTTCGGCTGTTCTTTCTCCTATCATGATGTTATGTTTTTTCTTGATATATTTTACAATGTATTCGTCAAATTTGTCGCCTGCTACTTTTAAGGAGGTATTGACAACAGATCCTCCTAGTGAAATAACGGCAATGTCTGTGGTTCCTCCTCCGGATGTCTACTACCATATTACCACATGGCTTAGAAATGTCTATTCCGGCTCCTATTGCTGCTGCTATTGGCTCTTCAATTAAATATACTTTTCTGGCACCTGCTTGTGAAGCTGCATCTATTACCGCTTTTTTTTCTACCTCTGTTACTTGGGAAGGGATACATATCATAATTCTAGGGGAGAAAAGAAATTTACCACAAACATAATTGATAAAGTGTTATAACATATTTTCTGTTACCGTATAATCAGATATTACACCATCTCTTAAAGGTCTTGTTGCCACTATGTTTCCCGGTGTTCTTCCGCAACATTCTTCTTGCTTCTTGTCCTACTGCTAATACCTCTTTTGTGTTGTTGTCTACTGCTACAACAGATGGTTCTCTTAATACGATTCCTTTTCCTTTCACATAGGCTATCACGGTTGCTGTTCCTAAATCGATTCCAATATCTTGTCCTAACCCAAATTTAAACATTTTTATCTTCCCTTCTGGTCTTTATTTCTCTTCTATTACAATTTCGTTACAATTATATTACATCTATTTTGATTTATCAAGAGTTTTGATTGAATTTTTTATTTTTTTGTATTATAATTGTATTTATCACAGGAACGTAATTTGACTTTTTTATTAATAACGCTTGAAAGGAAGGTTTTTATGAGCCATTTTCAATTTATTTCAAAAAACGAAACAGATACCAAAAACTTTGCCAAACGCCTTGCTACTTCTTTAAAAAAGCAAGACGTTATTGTGCTTACTGGTGACTTAGGTTCTGGTAAGACAAAATTTACAGAAGGAATTTTAAGTTATTTTGGTTTAGAAAATGAAATTTCTAGCCCGACTTTTACCATTGTAAATGAATATCAAAAAAAGGATATTAAGATTTTTCATTTTGATGTGTATCGTTTAGCTGATGTTACTGAATTTTATGAAATTGGTGGCGAAGAATATTTTGAAAAAGGTATTTGCTTGATTGAATGGGGCGAATTAATTGAAGAAGCCCTGCCTAAAAATTACCTTCATATTACTTTCCAAAAAGATGATAATGACCAAAATATACGAATTTTAAAAGTTGATACTACTTTAAAAAGATGGGAGGATTATTTTGAAAATTTTAAGTATTGATACAGCAAGCCAAGTTTGTGGTGTTTCTATTTTAGAAGATAGCCACCTAATTTATCAATTAGACCATGAAACGAATCAATCACATTCTGTGGAATTAATGCCAATGATAGAACAAGCCTTTGAAAAGACTGATTTAAAACTAACAGACATAGACTTACTTGTCTGTGATAAAGGTCCTCGGCTCTTTTACTGGTATTCGAATTGGCATTGCCACTATGAAAGCCTTTCAAGACAGTTTAGGAATTTCTGCTGTTGGTGTTAATTCTTTAGAAGCTCTTGCCTATTCTGTTTCACAGGAAGGTTTGGTTGCAAGTATTATAGATTGTAAAAATGATAATTGCTATTTTGCCTTATATCAACTAAAAGCTTCTCATTATAAAGAAATTATTAAGCCATCAGCAGATACTATTGAAAATGCTTTAGAAACAATTGCTGAGAAAAAAGCATTTTATCCAGATTTTACTATTACTTTTGTAGGAGACGCAACTAGTCTTTATCATGATACTATTATGGCTAATTTTAGTAACTGTGTTCTAACTCTTTCTAAAAATAACTTGCTAAATTCTTATTATCTTGGTTTAGCTGGTTTTGATAAATTTCAAGAAAAAAAGCAAGAAGATCTTTTGCCTTTATATTTAAAAAAGCCACAAGCACAAAGGCAATTGGAAGAAAAATCAAAAGATGTTAATGTTCTTCCTATGACTAAGCAAGATTTGGAACAAATTTCTTCTGTTTTAACAACTGATTTTGATGAGTTTTGGAATTCTTCTGTTTTGGAAGATGAATTAATGGCTCAAAATTCTCGTTATATTGTTGCTAAATTAAATGAACAAATTGTAGGTTTTGCTGGCATTAAAGTTATGCTTGATGAAGCTGATGTTATGAATATTGTAACAAAAAAAGCTTTTCGTAACCAAGGAATTGGCTCTTTGCTATTAAAAAAACTGCTTGATTTGGCAAAGGAAAATAAGATTTCTAAGATAACATTAGAGGTGATGGAGGAAAATTATCCTGCTATTCACTTGTATAAAAATTTTGGTTTTGAACAAGTTGCTGTTCGAAAAAATTACTATCAAGATAAAAGTGCAATTATTATGCAAAAGGGATTTTAAGATGCTTCTTAAAATCCCTTTTGCAATTTACTCATACCATTCTAATTCCCAGTCAGCTAAAATTACGGTATCACCTTCACAAACTCCCATTTCTTTTAATTTTTGGTCAATTCCTAAGTTTTTCAAACTTTTTTGTAAATAGTGCATTGATTCATTATCCTCAATATTAACTCTTCCCATTAATCTTTCCACTGCTTTTCCAGAGACAATAAATACCCCATTTTCTTCTTTGATACTCCATTGGTCTTGCTTTTCTTCTAATGTATAGACCTTTCTTTCTTCTATTTCAAATAATTCTTCTTTTGGTAAAGTTTTTAATGTTTTTTCTACAAAGTCGATTAATTCTTGTACTCCCTCTTTAGTTGCTGCTGATATTTTATAAATTTCTAAACCTTCTTTTGTAGCTAATTCTTCTACTTGTTTTAAAACAGCATCATCTTGCAATATATCAACTTTATTAGCTACGATAATTTGCTTACGAGTAGAAAGCTTTTTGCTGTATTTTTTAGTAGATCGGAAGAGCACACGTCTGAACTCCAGTCACAATGC
>CAMSQT010000149.1 GCA_947062645.1 uncultured Clostridium sp.
AAATGAGAAATTTTTTTTTTTGGTCCGGTTACAAAAAAAATCTTTTTTTTTTTTAAAAAAATTTTTTTTTTGTCCCCCCGCCCCAAAAAACATCAAGGGAGAGCAAGTATGAATATTGTATTTATGGGAACACCAGATTTTGCCAAAGAAAGTCTAAAAGCAATTTATGAAGCAGGGCATAATATCCTAGCAGTTGTAACGAACGAAGATAAGCCACGAGGAAGAGGAATGAAGTTACAACCATCAGAAGTAAAAGAATATGCGCTAGAAAAGAACTTAAAAATTTACCAACCTAAAAAAGTTAAAAATAACAAAGAATTTAGAGAGCAAATAGAAAACTTAAAACCGGAAGTGATTTGTGTGGTGGCTTATGGAAAATTACTTCCTAAAAAAATCTTGGAAATTCCAAAATATGGTTGCATCAATGTACATGGTTCTTTACTGCCCAAATATAGAGGGGCAGCACCCATCCAATGGGCAATTTTAAATGGTGACACCATAACAGGAGTAACCACGATGTATATGGATGTAGGAATGGATACAGGAGATATTATCTTAAAAGAAGAAGTAGAAATTGGAAAAGACGAAACAACAGGTGAACTGTGGGATAGACTTGCTCTAAAAGGAGGAGAACTTTTAGTAAAAACATTAGAGCAAGTAGAAGCAAAAACTGCACCAAGAATTCAACAAGGAGAAGATTTCACAGTTGCACCTATGCTAACCAAAGATATGGCAAAAATTGATTGGGAAAACAAAACAGCACAAGAAATAAAAAATTTAGTAAGAGGATTAAATCCTATTATGGGAGCCTATACTTATTTAAATGGTAAAAAGATTAAGTTTTGGAAAGTGTCAGTAACAACCAATAACGAAATAATGGCAGAGGGAATGGAGATTTTTAAGAATGGAACAGTAATTGCCAAAGACCCTAGAGAAGGCATTTTTATTAAGACCAAGGAAGGGATTTTAAAGGTATTAGAAATTCAAGGTGAAAATGCTAAAAGAATGCCAATTCAAGATTTTTTGCGAGGAAATCCAATCGAAGAATTTGAAGTTTTTGAGTAGTAAAATGGAAATGTCCCCATTTAAACCCGGAACCAATGGAACCATGGGTCAATTAATAAAAATTTACCAAAAACGGTTGTAAAAAAAGCCAAAAATTGATATACTTTAGGAAGAAAAATAAGTATATCAATTTTTTGATATCAAAAAGGAGGATTTTATATGAACGAAGAAAATCAAAACCAAGGGGAAGTAGTAGAATTAGAAGAAGAAATAAAAACAGGAAACGAAGGAATTCAAATTTCTAATGATGTTGTAGCTGTGATTGCAGGAGTAGCAGTTGCAGAAGTTCCAGGAGTTGCAGGAATGGCAGGAGGATTTGCAGGAGGAATTACAGAGGTATTAAGTGGAAAGAAAAACTTAGCCAAAGGAATCAAAGTAGAAGTAGCAGAAACACAAGCAAAAATTGACGTTAACATCATTGTTGAATATGGTTCTAGAATTCCAGATGTTGCATTTGAAATTCAAAATAGAGTAAAAAAAGCAGTAGAGAGCATGACGGGATTAAAAGTAGAAGAAGTAAATGTACATGTACAAGGTGTAAACACTGATACCGCAAAAGAAGAAGTAAAACAAGAAGAAGTAGTAGCAGAAGAAACAGTAGAAGAATAATCAAATAAAAGAAAAGGTTTAGGAGGAAACGAAATGAAAATTTTAGAAAAAATCACACTAATCATATATTCAAATATCATGTTAATACTATCTGTTGTTCTATGTTTATTAGTATTTGGATGGATAGATATAAACATAGTAGGAGATATGATAACAAAATTAATAGTAGGAGAAACAACAGGAAAAGTATTATTAGGAGTAAGTGTTTTATTTATTTTATTATCGATTAAATGTATCTTTTTTGATAGTACATCAAAAGAACAAATAAAAGAAAGACAAGGAGTTCTTTTAGAAAATGAAAGTGGAAAACTTATGATTTCTAAAGAAACGATAGAAAACTTAGTAAATTCAGTAGCTTTAAATTTTCAAAGTGCAGAAGATGTAACAACAAAAGTAGAATTAGACAAAGAAAATAATGTTAAAGTTTTTGTTACATTAATTGTAAACGAAGAAGCAATCATTAAAGATTTATCTTCTAATCTTCAAGAAAGAATTAAAGAAAAAGTAAAAACAGCAACTGATTTAGAAGTAAAAGAAGTTAACATTACAGTGAAGAAAGTTGCCCCAAAACAAGAGGAAATCTAATAGAAATAATAAAAAAGACGGAAATTGTAACTAGGGAAAGGAAAGTGAGAAAAAATGAACCTAAAAGAATTTTGGAGTCAATACAAAGGAGCCATTATTGGAATCGTCATTGCAATTTTAGTATTAATAACCAGATTACATGACTTAATACTAGCAATCGTAATATTAGTATTAGGAGCATTAGTAGGAAACTATGTACAACAAAACAAAGAAGATGTTAAAACAAAATTAAAGGCATTTATTGATAAAATGTAATTTTGCCGATATAAGAAAGGAAAAAATATGAACAGAACAGCCATAAGAGAGCAAGCATTCAAGTTAGTATACAGTTTAGAAATCCAAAAACAAGAGGATTTAAACGAAGCAATTGAGTTATATGAAGAAAGCAACGAAATTACTGACGAAAACGCTAAAACTTATATAAAAGATGTGATTTTAGGAATTCAAAAAAACAAAGACGAAATTACAAAGAATATCAAAGAAAATTTAAAAGCAGAATGGAAACTAGAAAGAATTTCAAAAATTGATTTAGCCATCTTAAAGCTTGCCATATATGAATTACAATATACCGAAATACCATTTAAAGTAGTAATCAATGAAGCAGTAGAATTAGCCAAGAAATATGGAGAAGAAACCTCCAAAAATTTTGTAAATGGAATGTTGGCAAGTATCGTAAAGGAGAAAGAAAAGAAAGAATGAAATATACGGAATATGCTATAACCGTAACAGAAGTAAACCAATATGTTAAAAATAAAATAGCGGAGGACGAATATTTAAACAACGTTTTAGTAAAAGGAGAAATTTCGAACTTTAAAAACCATTATACACGGACACATGTATTTTACACTAAAAGACGAAAACTCTTTAATAAAATGCGTCATGTTCAAATCTTACGCTGAAAAATTAAACTTTATGCCAAAAGATGGAATGAAGGTATTTGTGTTTGGAAGTGTATCTGTTTTTGAAAGAGATGGAGTCTATCAAATTTATGCTAAAGCCATGGAAGAAGATGGATTAGGAGAACTGTATACCAAATATCAAGAACTTAAAAATAGATTAGAAAAGATCGGAAGAGCGTCGTGTAGGGAAAGAGTGTTGGATCGAGTGTA
>CAMSQT010000150.1 GCA_947062645.1 uncultured Clostridium sp.
CTTCTAATGCTAAATTTTTGTTTCTTTTTTCATATTCTTCTTGTAACATCTGTTTATCGTTTAGTGTTTCGTCCATTCTCTTAATTTCATTGGTGAGTTCTCTTTTTTCTTTTGTGATTTCTTGTACAAAATTTTGATTATCTCTTATTTTTTCTAATTTAAAATCAAGTTCTTTTTTTTCCTTTTGTAATTTGCTTTTTAATTTAGAATTATAGCGTATCGCCAATAATACAGATATTTCTTTTAATAGTTCCATTAATTCTTCTTTTTTTTGAATTCCATATTTTTCTTCTAGTTTGTTTTCAAATAGTTCCATATAATCTATAATATACTCACTATTTTTAATCCAATTATCTAAGAACTGATGTCCTATCAATATCCTAATATTTTGATAAATAAGATTATGAAAAATACTTTCAATTTCAGTAGGAATAGTAGTCCATGAATAGCCATTAAAATCACGCATTGGCTCCACTGTGTCAATACTATTTCCTACATTAATTAAGTCTGTTAGTGTTTTATCTATTATTGGATAATTATTTTTAATAATTTTTTCTTTTTTGCTGATTTTAGCAATACAATACAATAGTTTTCTTTCCATGGGGTAACAAATAATTCTTTTTTTCTCTTTTTCTACTAAAAAGGTTTTATTTCCTAACATTTCACTTTCTACGGAATTTAATTTTACAACTTTAATTCTTTCACAATCATTTTGAATGCTATCAATAATAGCTTGTATAAAGTCTTCTTTACTTTTTACGTCTGATTTTACAGTTTCATAGTCACTGTAGGCTGTTTCGATTTTATATAAAATGCCCAGAAGAAGGCTTTTGGTATTTTCGTCAAAAGCTTTCTTTTCTAAAACTTTTTCAAGCTCATTATTATAATCTTTTTTCACGATTTTATCTAAGAATTTATCCGTTTTCTTTTGCAAAATTTTTCTCCTTTCTGGAAAGTAGTTGCAATGGTTCCAAGCTTAAATGACAACTATTGTATAGTTTTAATTCTCGCTTTCTACTTCTTCACTAGTTCCCATTTGCAATTCTGCCCATCTTTCTTTTGTCATAAGAACTTCTCTTGGTTTACTTCCTTGGTAGCCTGAAATGACACCTCTTTCTTCCATTTGATCTATGATTCTTCCAGCTCTTGCATAACCTACTTTAAATCTTCTTTGAATAAAAGAGGTAGAAGCTTGTCCTGTTTCTACAACAGTTTGGATGGCTTCCATTAAAAATGGATCGGTATCATCGTCTTCTGTGCTTTCTGCTATTTCTTTATCTGTTTTATTGCTATTTTCAATGCTTTCTAAGATGTCTTCACTATAGGTGGCGGTTCCATTTGATTTAATAAAGCTTACGATTTTTTCTACTTCATCATCAGTTACAAAGGCTCCTTGTACTCTAGATGGTTTTGGTGCGCCAGATGGGAAGTATAGCATATCTCCTTTTCCTAATAATTTTTCTGCTCCTACACTGTCTAAGATGGTTCTTGAATCTACTTGAGAAGATACTGCAAAGGCTATTCTTGATGGTACATTGGCTTTGATTAGACCAGTAATAACGTCAACAGATGGTCTTTGGGTAGCAATTACTAAGTGCATTCCTGCTGCTCTTGCTTTTTGTGCTAAACGGCAGATAGCATCTTCTACATCATTTTTGGCTACCATCATTAAGTCTGCTAACTCGTCTACTATAATTACGATTTGTGGTAATTGTCCTACTCCTTCTTCGTGTTCAATTGCTTTGTTATAGCCTTTTAAATCTCTTACTCCTTTTTGGGCAAATAAGTTATAACGATTATCCATTTCTTGTACCGCCCAAGCTAAGGCTCCTGCTGCTTTTCTTGGGTCTGTTACAACAGGAATTAAAAGGTGTGGTATTCCATTGTAAACAGATAGTTCTACTACTTTTGGGTCTACCATAACAAATTTCACTTCACTTGGTTTGGCATGATAAAGAACACTTGTAATAATGGTATTGATGCACACACTCTTTCCAGATCCTGTGGAACCAGCAATTAGGATATGTGGCATTTTGGCAATATCTGCTAATTGCACTTCTCCTGCTACGTCTTTTCCCAAGGCTATAGCAAGTTTAGATTCATTGGTTTTAAAAACATCACTATCTAGTACTTCCCTTAGGTGAACGGCTTCTCTGCTACTGTTTGGCACTTCAATTCCTACTGCTTGTTTTCCTGGAATTGGTGCTTCAATTCTAATGGTTTCTGCTGCTAGGTTAAGAGCAATGTCGTCTGCTAAGTTTGCAATTTTGCTAACACGCACCCCTTCTGCTGGTTTTAGTTCATATCTAGTAATGGCTGGTCCTACAGATACATTTTCTACTTTAGCAGATACGCCAAAACTATGTAAGGTTTTTTGGAGTTTGGCTGCTGTATCAGTTAAGGCTTTTGCCCCTCCTTTTAATCCTTTTTTGCTTGGTTTTCCTAAAAGTTCTAATGGTGGATATTCGTATTGCTCATCGTCTTCTACTGTCATGGCATGTTCTAATTGTAAAACAGCTCTTGTTTTCTCTTCTTTTTGCTCTTCTACATCTTTAAATAAGTTACTCTCAATTACATCTGGCTGTGTTTGTTCTGGTTCTTCGTCTATCTCTGGCACCTGCATTTTTTTCTTATCTTGTTTAGCTACTAATTTGGATTGCTTTGTTAATGGCTCTAAATCGTCACCACTGTGATCATATTTTTTTAAGCCTAAATTTGCTTCTTCTGTATCTACAAATTGCCCACCAAAGTTGATTTTAATTTGTTCATTCATAGCCTCTTTTTCTTGTCTTGCTAATTCTTTTTGAGCTAATCTTTCTTGTTTTTCTCTTCTACGTTTTTGGGCTGGTGTTTCTGTTTTTTCTTTTTCCATTTCTTTTCTAAGTTCTTCTCTATGCGCTAAACGTGCTTCTTTATTCTCTTCTGCTCTTTCAACTATTCGATTAATGATTTCACTCATATTGATACCAAAAGTAAATACAACTAAGATAAAAGCAATTCCTAAACAAAAGATTATAGCACCTATTTCTCCTAATAATTTTGTAAGTGGTACCGCACCACAAGCACCAATCGCTCCTCCACCTTTACTTCCTGAACCTAGAAGATAAGCATCTTTTACTACTTCTCCTAGTTCTTTATTATTTTCCAATTCACCTGCTGAAATTTGAAATACACTAAATGTAATACATAAACTTACTAATAATATCCCATATTGAATTAGTTTGGGATTTAACTCCTCACTTCCTACAGAAGCTAGTTTTATTGCAATTACAAAAATTCCAATTGGTAATATATATTGTACAGATCGGAAGAGCGTCGTGTAGGGAAAGAGTGTTGGATCGAGTGT
>CAMSQT010000151.1 GCA_947062645.1 uncultured Clostridium sp.
AATAACATTTTTCCAACACTTCGTAAGCTACCAAACGAGCAATGCTAGTGCGATTGGATAAACATACAGATTAAAATTTGATTTTGTATGTTGCGACACACAAAGTGTAAAAAAATGATATATGATAACCACACTTGCAAAAAGTCGAAACTTTAAAAAAAGTGATAAGAAAAAATTTTCCTTATCACTTTTTACTATTTATATTGATTATCAATTTCTTTTAAGATAACGTCATGTGCGCCACCTTCTGTAATACTAATATCAGAAACTAATGTAAGTCTTGCTTTTTCGTGGAATTCTGGGATACTAATACAACCACAATTACACATAGTAGATTTAATTTTAGCCACGGTAATTGCCAAATTGTCTTTTAGGCTACCAGCATAAGGAATGTAAGAATCAACACCTTCTTCAAAAGAAAGTTTTTTAGCGCCTCCCATGTCATATCTTTGCCAGTTTCTAGCTCGATTGGATCCTTCTCCCCAATATTCTTTTACAAAAGCATTTCCTTTTTTGATTACTCTTGTTGGACTTTCGTCAAATCTTGCAAAATATCTTCCCATCATAACAAAGTCTGCTCCTAAGGCTAAAGCGATGGTAATATGATAATCGTGTACAATTCCACCATCAATACATAATGGAATATAGATTCCTGTTTCTTCAAAATATTCGTCACGCGCTGCTGCTACGTCTATTAAGGCAGAGGCATTTCCACGACCAATTCCTTTGGTTTCACGTGTAATACAGATAGAGCCTCCTCCTACACCAATTTTGATAAAGTCTGCTCCTGCTTTTGCTAGGTACATAAAGCCTTCTCTATCTACTACATTTCCTGCACCGATTTTAACGTTATCTCCATATTTTTCTCTTACAAAATCAATCGTATTTTTTTGCCAAACAGAGTATCCGTCAGATGAGTCCATACAAATTAGGTCTACTCCTGCTTCTACTAGGGCTGGTATTCTTTCTTCATAATCTCTTGTGTTGATTCCAGCACCTACAATATATCTTTTGTTCTCATCTAATAATGAGTCTGGATTGTTTTTTCTTTCTTCATAGTCTCTTCTAAATACTAAATATTTTAGTCTTTCTTCGTCGTCTAATATTGGTAAACATGCAATTTTATTTTCCCAAATTAGGTCGTTTGCTTCTGCTAGACTAATTCCTTCATGCGCCCATACAACGGTGTCTTTTGGTGTCATGAATTTGTCGATTGGTTCTTCAAAGTTGTCTCTTGAAATTCTATAGTCTTTGTCTGTTACTAGTCCTACAAATTTTCCCCTTGCGGTTCCATCGTCTGTAATGATTACAGTAGAGTGTCCTGTTTCTTGTACTAGGTCAATGACTTCTCTTAATAGGGTTCCTGATTTTACGTTAGAGTCACTTACAACAAATCCTGCCTTATGTTTTTTTACGTGTCTTACCATTTTAGCTTGTGATTCGATAGATTGTGAACCGTAAATGAAGGCTACTCCTCCTTCTCGTGCTAAAGCAATTCCCATTTGTTCTCCTGATACAGATTGCATGATAGCAGATACCATTGGTACGTTTGCATGGTATTTTGCTTCTTCTCCTTTTTTGTATTTAACTAATGGTGTTCTTAAAGATACATTGGTTGGTATGCATCTTTCGTCTGTTAAGTTTGGTAATAATAGGTATTCGTTAAATGTTCTTGAAATATCTCCTACGATTTTTGCCATTTTCTTTTTCTCCTCCCTTTTTTAGAATACAAAAATAAGATGTTCTTACATCTTCTCCCTTGGTTTATTTTTCCTATTATACTACATTTTTTTACATTTGTAAATAGAAAATAACAAAAGAATGCTGTTTTTAGCATTCTTTCTATGTAAAATATTTATTGTTCAACAGGATAAACACTTACTTGTTTTTTATCCCTACCTTTTCTTTCAAATTTTACGGTTCCATCTACTAATGCATATAGTGTATCATCACTACCTTTTCCTACATTAGTTCCTGGATGCATTTTGGTTCCTCTTTGTCTTACTAGGATATTTCCTGCTAATACAAATTGACCGTCAGCTCTTTTGACACCAAGACGTTTAGATTCACTCTCTCTTCCGTTATGGCTGCTACCTTGACCTTTCTTATGAGCCATGCTTTCTCACTCCCTTCGGTTTGGTTTGTTTTATTCGTTCGCTTTTATTTTTAAATTGGTTTTAAGCTTCTACTTTTTCAGCAACTTCTTCTTTTTTTGTTGCTTCTGCTTTTTTAGCAGCTGTTTTTATGGCTGTAATTTCTACTTTTGTGTATGGTTGTCTATGTCCTTGTTTTCTTCTATAATTCTTTTTAGGTTTCATTTTGAAAACAATGATTTTTTTTGCTTTACCATGAGAAACTACTTTTCCTTCTACTTTTACACCTTTTACATAAGGATTTCCTATTTGTAATTTTCCGTCATTAGATACGAAAACTACATTATCAAATGTAACAGTTTTTCCTTCCTCTGCATCTAATTTTTCAAAAAATACAACCTCTCCTTCTGCTACTTTGTATTGTTTTCCACAGCTTTCAATGATTGCGTACATGTAAAATGCACCTCCCTTTTTTGTATACTCGCTAATCCTTATTTTTCAGGCAATTAACCTTACGTTAATGTTTTGGTGCCTTGACTAAGCGGATTACAGTTTCCAATTTTATCACATTTATACTAATTTGTCAATTGTTTTTTCAAATTTTCTAAGGCTCTTTTTCGGTGACTGATAGCATTTTTTTCTTCTAATGTTATTTCTGCATAAGTTTTTCCATTTGCTATCTCAAAGATAGGATCAAATCCAAATCCTCTTTCTCCTCTTAGTTTTTGGGCAATTGTCCCTTCTATTTCTCCTTTTCCTATGGTAAATTTCCCCTCTTCGTAATAGGCTACAATGCAAACTACTTTTGCTTTTCTTTGCTCTTTTTTTAAGCCTTTCATTTTTTCTAAAATGGCTTCATTTCTTTGGGTATCGGTTGCATCTTCTCCTAAAAACCTTGCCGTATGTACGCCTGGAAATCCATCTAATGCTTCTATTACTAAACCACTATCATCTGCTAAGACTGGCAAGTTCGTTACTTTTGCTATTTCTTCTGCTTTTTTCTTGGCATTTCCTTCAAAGGTTTCTTGGTCTTCTTCTACTTTTATGTTACAACCTATTTCTTTTAGGGTTACTAATTCATACTCTTTTAAAATCTCTTTGATTTCTTTTAGTTTTCCTTGGTTGTTGGTGGCAACTACTATTTTTTTCATGGTTTCTCCTCGTATAGATCGGAAGAGCGTCGTGTAGGGAAAGAGTGTTGGATCGAGTGTAG
>CAMSQT010000152.1 GCA_947062645.1 uncultured Clostridium sp.
GATGAGGAATTGTGACTGGAGTTCAGACGTGTGCTCTTCCGATCTAAAAACAAAATAGCATCATTCGAAAATTACCAGCAGTAGAAACTTTGGGAAGTTCGTCAGTTATTTGTAGTGACAAAACAGGAACCTTAACACAAAATAAAATGAAAGTAGTAGAAATTAATAGTAAAGACATAAATCTTGTAACAGAACTTGCTTGTATGTGTACAGATTGTGACATAACATATAAGGAAGGAAAGATAGAGGTTCAAGGAGAACCAACGGAAGTTGCCATTGTAAATCAAGCACTAGAAAATAATAAAAACAAAAATGAATTATATAGAACCATGCCAAGAGTTAATGAAATTCCATTTGATTCTAGCAGAAAAATGATGACTACCATTCACAAAATAGGAAACAAATATAGAATTATTACCAAAGGAGCACCAGATGTTTTATTAGAAAAATGTCAAAAACAAATAGGGATAGGATTAGGGCAAACGACTATCTTAGAAAAATATAACATACAAAAAGAAAACGAGAAAATGGCAAAAAAAGCATTAAGAGTTATTGCAGTAGCCTATAAAGATTTAGACTTTTTACCACAAAAAATGGATACTAGTAATATTGAAAACAATCTGATTTTTGTAGGACTAATTGGCATGATTGATCCCCCAAGAGAAGGGGTAAAAGAGGCAGTAAAAACCTGTAAAAAAGCAGGCATTAAAACTGTTATGATAACAGGAGACCATATTGCTACTGCCAAAGCAATTGCAAAAGACCTAAACATCTTAAATGCAAACGATAAAGCAATTACTGGACAAGAACTAGATGCTATTCCACAAAAACAATTGGAAAAAACAATTAACGAGTACTCTGTATTTGCAAGAGTAACACCAGAGCATAAAGTAAGAATTGTAAAAGCTTGGCAAAAAACAGGAGCAGTAGTAGCTATGACAGGAGATGGGGTAAACGATAGTCCAGCACTAAAAAATGCAGACATAGGAATTGCCATGGGAAAAAACGGAACCGATGTTGCTAAAAATGCAGCTGATATGATATTAGCAGACGATAATTTTGTAACAATTGTAGAAGCAGTAAAACAAGGAAGAAGTATCTATGACAACATCAAAAAAGCCATTCATTTCTTAATTGCTACTAACATAGGTGAAATTGTAACCATATTTATGGGATTAGTATTAGGACTAAAATCGCCATTACTTGCCATACAATTGTTATGGATTAACTTAGTAACCGATTCTTTGCCAGCAATTGCCATTGGATTAGAACCACCAGATAAGGACATTATGAGTCGAAAGCCGGTTTCTAGTAAAAAAGGAATTTTTGCAGATGGCTTATGGAATAAAATTGTAGTAGAAGGAATTATGATTGGTATGCTAACTTTAGTTGCTTTTAGCTTAGGAAACAAATTCTTTGGTTTAGAAGTAGGAAGAACAATGGCATTTTTAGCAATGGGATTATTAGAACTTGTCCACAGTTTTAATATAAAAAGTGAACAATCCATCTTTAAAATTGGGATTTTCGAAAATAAATTTTTAGTAGGAAGCTTTATTGCTGGAACATTAGTGCAAATTATGGTGGTATTGGTGCCAACTTTAGCCAATATTTTTAAATTAGTGCCATTAAATCAAATGCAATGGTTAATTACTATTATTATTTCACTTCTACCAATTCCAATTATGGAATTGCAAAAGAAATTAAATGAAGTTAAATATGGCAAAACGGTTTATCAACCAAAAACAGAAAAAGTACTTGTGACAAAAGATAGATAAATTCTTTATCTATTAGAAATATGATATTAATAAGCATAAAACGGAAGCACTACCAAGAATGGAGGAACAAGTTTTTAATTAAAAATAAAAAAGAAAAGAGCAAAAGGTAAAAAAATTGCTCTTTTAAATTTTATAAAAATATATCAGCATTTTCATTGATAACTATAAAAAAATGATGTATAATAGAACAAGATTAAAAAACAAGCCAAAAAACTTATGAACCAATGGCAAAAAAGAGGAGAGATGAAATTTTGAGTGAAAAGACAAAAGATATATTAGAATGGATTTATTGTATTGTGATAGCGTTAGTATTAGCCATGCTATTTCGTTATTTTATAGGAACACCAACTATTGTAAAACAAGTATCTATGTATCCGACCCTAGTGCAAGACGAAAGACTATGGTTAAACAGATGGGGAAGAACCACCAAAACTTTACCAAAAAGAGGGCAAATCATAACTTTTGAAGAGCCAGCAGTTATCAACTATTCTAGCACAGAAATTGATCAAAGCAACCCAGTTGCCAAATACCATGAAAAAAATGCATGGCAATGGTTTGTAAACAATTTTCTAGAAATAGGAAAAAGAAGCTATATTAAAAGAGCAATCGCATTACCAGGAGAACATGTTGAAATTAAAGAAGGAAAAGTATACATTAATGGTGAAATCTTAGAAGAACCATATTTACAACCAGGAATAGTAACAGACGTAACAGGAGAAGGATTTGACGACTTTACGGTACCAGAAAATTGTATTTTTGCAATGGGAGATAACAGAAATCATAGTACAGACTGTAGAGCCTTTGGCTGTATTCCCTTAAATGAAATTGAAAGCACCGTATCGATTAGAATTTGGCCATTAGATAAATGGGGAAAAGTAGAATAGGACAAAATAAAGAGGAAACAAGCATGTTTGAAAAAATAATTGGAAACGAAGTAATAAAAGAAATGCTAAAAACAGGGATTCAAAACAAGACCATCTCACATAGTTATTTATTTGTGGGAATACAAGGGATTGGAAAAAAACTCTTAGCACAAGAATTTGCAAAGCAGATTCTATGTTTAGCAGAAAAACAAAACTGTAACTGTAAATCTTGTATCGAATTTGAAACCAATAACCACCCAGACTATATGCTAATAGAACCAGACGGAAATAGCATTAAAATAGAACAAATTCGTTTCTTACAAAAAAAGATACAAGAAAAACCAATCATTGCTAGTAAAAAAGTATATATCATAAATGATGCAGAAAAAATGACAACAGAAGCACAAAATTGTTTATTAAAAACCTTAGAAGAACCACCAGAATTTGCAACCATCATTTTAATTGGTACACAAGAAAATCTATTTTTACCAACCATAAAATCTAGATGCATGATACTTAAATTTATGGCAATAGAAGACGAAGAAATAGAACAATACTTAAAAAACAATTATGAACTAAACTTTGACCACTTACCTAAAAATCGTCTAAAGCTATTTCAAGGTAGCATAGGAAAAGCAATTGCACTAAAAGATAAGCAAGAAC
>CAMSQT010000153.1 GCA_947062645.1 uncultured Clostridium sp.
CCTTTGGCATCTCATTTGCATTGATTACAATGATACACATAATTTGATTGGTTTTGATTCCAATTTTGGTTACTATATGTCTAATTAAACCTTTTCCTGTTTTTTCGTCATAAATACTAATTTTGTTTTTTACAATAAAGCCAAATATAAATTTTGCGATTTCCTCTGTTTTTTGATTTTGAAGCAAACATGTGTGAATTGGTATGATTTGATGCGTTCGGTTTGCAAACACACCGCATCACAGGTTGTTTATTTTTATCTACACCAATTGGATATTGTGCTTTATTTCTATAATGATATGGCTCTTTCATTCCGCATCACTTGTTCTACTTCAACTGGCTTTTTTAGTGTTTTGTTCACTAAGCTTTGTACGGCATTCTGCTTCATTTTTAATGTTTCTTCATAAGTAACGTGCCTTAAACTGCATCCTCCACATCTTTTGTAAGTTTCACAATCACTTTTCGTTCTTGCCTTGGATGGTGTTATGATTTCTAATACTTTACCAAAGGCATGAGATGCTAAGACTTTTACCACTAAAATTTTTACTTTTTCACCCTTTAAGCAATTAGGAATAAAGATAGTAAAGTTATCAATCTTTGCTATCCCTTCTCCTTCATATCCATTATCAATGATGTCAACCATATATTCTTTGTTTTTTTCTACTGGTACTTGCATTTTCTTCTCCGTTCTTATTCAAATATTTCTTTAGGCATTCCTCCTACAAATGTTATATCCCCATCTTCATATATAATTGCTTGTGTGTCTGTTATGGCATATACGGGAAAAGGATTATCCTTTAAAACGGTACAATAAAACTCCTTATCCCAAACTTTACGATCTTCTCGCAAATAATGTGGAATGATATTAAAGTTCACTAATCCTAATGTTTTGTCTTCAATTTCTTGATAAGCTATTTTCTGTCTTTTTTCCCAATATTCTTCTTTTTCTATTTGTTTTCCTAAAACAACTGCTCCTGCTGATGTTCCCATCACTACTTTTGTTTTTGCAAATTCTTTTAGCAATTCATCGAATCCCGTTTCTTTAAAAAGCTTTTCTAATATTAGTTGTTTTCCACCCACTATATATATCATGTCTACAAGAGATAATCTTTTTTCTACTTCTTCTTTGCAACAAGTTCTTAAGTTGATAAAATCTATGGTTCCTCCTATGTAATTTGAAATTAACGATAATTCATTAATTAGCCATCTTTTGTCTTTTTCTGCTGGAATAGCTACATAGGCTTCATTTATAATGGCTATCTTTATTTTTTCTAATGGCTTTCCTACGGTAGCTTCTACTGCTTCTGCTATTTGTGGTGTGGTAAATCCTTGTGATGCTAAGATTAATTTCATAATAGTTCCTCCTTATTTTTTAATCCAGAAAAATATGAAAAAGACGATATATCACTACCTTCTAAATAATATCTATCTGTAATTAACATTCCTTTCGTCTTTTTCAATAGTTCCATTTCATCATATTCATCCATTTCTAGTTCTTCTAGTATTTCTTTAATATTTACACTATCTTTAGATGGTATTCTTCTTTTAAAAAAACTAAATAATTTATCACTTATATGATGTGTATATAAAAGGTTCATTTCTCCTATTCCAAAGCAACCATTATGAGTAGCCTTTTTTAATCCTTCTTCGTCTATATCAAAATGATATTTTTCATTATTTTTATATAATATTCCTAACTTATATGTATTTTCAAATTTATCTTTCCAATACAAATTCAAAACCATTATCTTCCCTCATTTTCATATATTCTTTCCATCGTTTCTTTTGCTAATCCGGATATTTTTATTTACATAGTTTACAAATTCCATAATTTTTTCATTATTTTTACTATCTTTAAATTCTATTAGCCCTGTACTTTCATAAATTTCTTTTAATATTTCTTCCATATTAAGTTGTTGTATACTACTATCCATAAATTCACAAAATCCAGGATAATTTATGTACTGCTCAATGAATGAAGCTATATCATCTTTGCCATTATCGCATTTCCTTGTTATAATATAAGGATTTTCTTCTCCAATATGAAAACTAAAATCCAAATCACACATTGGTGCCATTTTTACATGTTTCTTTCCTTCTTCATCGGTTTGTGTTATTATAGGTGAGTTCTCAGCTTTTTGGTCTGCTAATCTAATCAATTTTGCAACGAATTCTTGTTTAAGAAACTCAAATTTAGTTTGTTCTATTTCGTCTTTTGGAAATTTTCTAAGTGTTAGTTCCTTTTCTAGTATTTTCATATGTTCCACTATTGATACTTTATCTTGGTCTGTATAGGTAATTAGTTCTTGATTAGGTTGTAAAAAATTTCTGCTTACTATTCTAGGTTGTCCATTTGCTACTGTTCCTAGTGTAATATCAACTGCTTCTACTCCTATTTTTTTTGCAATATTGGATGCAATTAAAGCAGAATATTTACATGCCGTATTTTTTACATTAGACTTTCCAATAAAAACTAGTGGTATCTTGCAAAAATATATACTTCCGTCTGTAAGCATAATACTTTTATCTATAAAACAACCTTCATTGCCAAACTTCCTGGGTTGTACTATGTGTAAAGTTTGTGCTAAATCTATTCTTCCTTTCTCATCAAGAATTAGTTTTCCTGGTTCATTGTTAAAATAACCCTTTAAAAACCTCATGAAGAAATCATAGTCTGGCTGAAAAAATTCTTTACAGTCTTTTTTATCATGAAAATAGCTTACATAGTATTTTATATTTTCGTATATGTCTGGATTTCTATCTTTTGATACTGATGTCATATGTGTAAATGCATCTAATTTTTTAAATTCTTCACTGTCTTTTATTTTTTCTATATATTCTTTTACTATTTCAAATTCCATTTTGTTTACTTCCAATTCATTCTATTTATTGATTGAATTATAACATTGTTTTTGAATAATATCAACATAATAATATTTTAATAGATGTTAGCATGATTAAAAGTGTTAAAAAAAAAATAAAATTTTCTTACAATATGATTTCTCATAAAGTTCGAAAATTTTACTTTGGTGCCAACGAAGTAGTTATCTACAACTTTTTTTTGGCTCTCATAACGATTGATACAAATATCAATCAATTTATTAAAGTATATCATATTTTTTATAAAATACAATACAAATGCTAAAAAATTCTTTTTTATTGCATTTTATAAATTCCTATTATGTCCAAAAATTTTCTTTAATTTGTTTATAATTTTACTAAAAAATGATTTTCTATATTCTACAAATTGCATGTCAGATCGGAAGAGCACACGTCTGAACTCCAGTCACAATGCCTCATC
>CAMSQT010000154.1 GCA_947062645.1 uncultured Clostridium sp.
CAAGTAGGAATAAAAGCAAAAGAAAAACGGAGGAGAAGAAATCATAGAATGCATCCAAAAAACAGAAGTACCAAACTTATTTTTAATGCCAGCAGGAAGCATACCACCAAATCCATCTGAACTTTTAGTTTCACCTAAAATGATAAAACTATTAGATAAACTAAAGCAAGCATTTGACATAGTAATTATCGATGGAACCCCATGTGATTTAGTAACCGATGCTGTTATCTTATCTAGAATTGTAGACTCCACGCTTATTGTAACAGCCCACAAAGTAACCAAAAAAGATGCCTTAGAAAGAGTAATAAAAAACATACAAAATGTAGGGGGAAAACTAACTGGTGTAGTAGTTAATAAAATTCCAATATCAGGAAAAAGATATGAAAAACAATACTACTATTATGGAGAAAGTTCAAGAATTGAGCCAAAGAAAATTGAGCCAATAATTGAAAGAAAACAAATGGTACAAGAAGTAAAAAAAGCGGAAACTCCAGAAACAGTAGAAACAGTGAAACTAGAAACCAAAAAAACAGAAATAAAAGAAACAGTAGAAAAAGAACCTAAAAAGAAAACAAAAAAGACAAATACTAAAGTAGCCAAGACCAAAAAAGAAGAACCAGAAGAAACAATAGAAGAACAACCAAAAGAAAAGCAAGAGGAAGAAATAGCAAAAGCAAGAACAGATCATATACTAAAACAAATGAACGAATATTTAGAAAGAGAAAATGCCAAAAAGCAAAAAGGAGAAGAAAATGATTGACCTTCATACACACATATTACCCAACATAGATGATGGAGCAAGGAGCATAGAAGAAACGATTCATTTAGTAAAAGAAGCCCAAGAAGTAGGCTTTGAAGCAATCATTTCAACCTCTCATTATATGGAAGGTTATTACGAAACTGCTGTTCCAGAAAGAGAAGTATGGATAAACGTAATTTACGAAAAATTGCAAGAAGAAAACATAAAAATGAAACTATATCTAGGAAACGAAATTTATCTAACAGATAATATGGTATCTTTACTAGAAGAACAAAAAGCATCAACTATAAATGATACTAGCTACCTGCTTTTTGAAATGCCATTAAACATAGAACCAATGAATTTATACAATGTAATCTATGAAATGATGCAAAATAAATTGGTTCCCGTATTAGCCCATCCAGAAAGATATTCCTTTGTACAAGAAGAACCAGATATCATAAAAGAACTAATCGAAAAAGGTGTATTAATGCAATGTAACTATGCAAGCATTATTGGCTATTATGGAAAAAAAGCACAAATTATAGTAAAAAAATTATTACAAAATAATATGGTGCATTTTTTAGGAAGTGACGTACATAGAGCCAATACCATTTATCCTAGAATACCACAAATATTAGAAAAGATAAAACAAATAATAGGAGAAGAAAAACTAGAAGAACTAACAACCACCAATCCTAAATTATTACTAAAAAACAAAAGAATAGAAATAGAAGAACCGAATACAATTGAACTAACACTAAAAGAAAAATTAATATTCAAAATGAAAAGAAATTAAGGTACCAAATGAAGGGAAGTAAAAATAATGAGAAAATATTTTGGAACAGATGGTATTAGAAGAATTGCAAACACTGAATTAACACCAAGTTTAGTTTATCGAGTAGCAAAGGCAGGAGCCTATGTATTATCAAAAAACTTAGACCATATGCCTACTATTTTAATAGGAAGGGATACGCGTATTTCAGGAAACCTAATAGAAAGTGCTATGGTAGCAGGTTTTTTGAGTTATGGTGCTAATGTAAAATTACTAGGTGTGCTACCAACTCCAGCAGTAGCCTACTTAACAAGAAAGTTAAAAGCAGATGCTAGTGTAGTAATATCAGCATCTCATAATTCCTATGAATTTAATGGGATAAAATATTTTAGTAATAAAGGAACTAAAATACCAGACTCTTTAGAAGAAGAAATCGAAGAACTAATGGATTCTCCTAAATTAGAAGAACTAACAGCACCAAATGATAAAATAGGAATGGTTAGCTATTGTTTTGACTTAATGGATGAATATGTATCTTTTTTTGAAGAAAATTTTAAAGAGGTAATACAAGAAAACAAACCAGAAGACTTTATAATAGGATTAGACACAGCAAATGGTGCTACAGCAATTGTAGCAGAAAAAGTATTTCAAGAACTAAAAATTCCATATAAAATCATAAATAATCAGCCAGATGGAATAAATATCAATGAAAACTGTGGTTCTACACATTTAGAAGGTCTTAAAAAATTTGTATTAGATAATAACTTAAGTTTAGGAATAGCCTATGATGGAGATGGCGATAGATGTCTTGCTATAGACGAAAAAGGAAATGAAATAGATGGGGATAAATTACTTGCCATCATTGCAAATAATTTAAGAAAAAAAGGAAAATTAAATAAAGATACCATTGTAGCAACCGTGATGAGCAACTTAGGACTAAACAAATATGCTAAAGAAAATAACTTAGAATTAAAGCAAACCAAAGTAGGAGATCGTTACGTTTTAGAAGAAATGTTAAAAGAAGGTTTTAACTTAGGTGGAGAGCAATCTGGTCATGTTATTTTATTAGATTACAATCCAACAGGAGATGGCATTTTAACTTCTTTAATGTTAATCAAAGCCATGTTAGAAAGTAATCAAAAAGCATCTGCTTTAGGTAATATGGTAAAAGCATATCCACAAGTATTGATAAATGCCAAAGTAAATAGTAGCAAAAAACATGATTATGAAAAAGACGAAACCATTAGAAAGGCAATTCAAAAGTTAGAAGAAGAATTTGCTGGAAATGGAAGAGTTTTAATTAGACCATCTGGAACAGAACCTTTAGTTAGAGTAATGATTGAAGGAGAAAATCAAAATTATATTACCCAAAAAGCAAGAGAACTTGCTGATTTAATAGAAGGAAAATTAAAATAGTGTCATGAAATTGTAATGAAAATGTCATGAAAAAAGATTGATAAAAAAGCAAAATAATGTTAACATATAAATAGAAATACAAAAGAAAATGGGGGAAAAAACATGTTTATTTTTGATATATCCAATCCGCTAACTTTAATATTAATGTTAGCAGCTACCGTATTATTAATTTTTTTAGCACAAGAGATTAAAAAAAGTTATATAGGTGCTATTATGCTATTTGCTTATCTAATTATACTGATAGTACATGTAGCACAAATTGCAACATTAGCAGAAGAATTTAGATACATGCTAACGACTTTATCTAGATGTATTGCAATTGATTTTGTGTTTGTTTAGATCGGAAGAGCGTCGTGTAGGGAAAGAGT
>CAMSQT010000155.1 GCA_947062645.1 uncultured Clostridium sp.
GTAAATGCGTATGCACTAAAAACTAAACTATCAAATGAAGAATTATCACAAATGATGGAAGAACAAACTTGGATGAATGCTTATAGAGCAAAAGAGCTAGGTTTCATCGATGAAGTGTTATATTCAGACAATCCAGAAGCTAGTCAAAAAGCCTTTGACTTTACTAAAAAGGCGGTTAACAACTGCATCCAAAATAGTGTTAAACAAATACAAGATAAGATGAAAAAGATGCAAGATGATGTCGAATTAGAAAAGTTAAAAATTGAGTTGGACTTGTTGGAAATGCAATAAGTCTAATTTGTATAAAACAGAAAAAGAACAAATTTTAAGCTCCTTCTAAATTTAAAAATTAGGAGGATTTTATCATGAATTTAAGAGAATTAAGACAAAAATTTGCTGCACTAGTTGCAGAAGCAAAAAAACTATCTAATGAGGGAAAATTAGAGGAAGCAAAAGCAAAAACAGAGGAAGCAAAAACTCTAAATGAGCAAATTAAACAAGCCGAAGAAATTGAAAAAATGGAGGAAGAATTACAAGGGGATGAAGGTACTCCAGTAACAGAGCCAACTGCCGATAAGAAACCAGATGTTAACAAGGCATTCTTAAAAGCATTGATGGGAAAAAGATTAACACCAGCAGAAAATGCTCTAATAGAAAGACCAGACACAGAAACTGATGAGCCAAATGGAAGTATCCTAGTACCTCAAGATGAAAATACTAGAATCAATGAATACAAAAGACAATACAAATCATTAAGAACACATGTAAGAGAATATAGAACAACTGTAATCTCTGGCTCATTTGTATATGAAAATAATAGCACAATGAGTTTATTAACAGACATCGATGAGATGGAAGAAATTCCTCAAGAAGATGGACCAAAATTCAAAACAAAAGGTTATAGCATCAAAAATAAAGGTGCAATTCTACCAGTATCAAATACATTACTTGCAGATGAACAATCAGGACTAATGAGCTATGTTGGAAGATGGTTTGCTCGTAAAGCAGTAAAAACAGAAAATGCCGACATTTTAGCAGTAATGGTAGCAGATAAAACTGCAAAAGCACTATCAGACTGGAAAGCATTAAAAAGGTCACTAAATAAAGACCTAGATCCTGCATTAATACCAGGAAGTGTAATTGTAACAAATCAAGATGGATTTGATGAATTGGACAATGCAGTAGATGAAAATGGTAGACCAATCTTACAACCAGATCCAAAGAATCCAACACAAAAAATGTTCAAAGGTTTAAGTATAGATGTATATTCAAACAATGATATTCCAAGCAAAAATGGAAAAGCACCAATCTTCTATGGAAACCTAGAAGAAGCAATAACATTTGTGAATCGTGCAAGATATGAAATAGCAAAATCAAAAGAAGCAGGTTTCACTAAAAATGCTACTCTTATTAGAATTCTAGAAAGATACGATGTAATCAAAACAGATAATGATGCCTACATCTATGGAGAACTTACTATAACAGAAGGAACTACAACTAATAAAGATAATTCTTCAAGTGGAACAGAATGGGGAACATTTGGAGAAGATGAAACAACTAAAGATAATACAGGAGATAAAACTAACACAGAAAATCCAGAGGGATAAAAAATAAAGAATAGGAGGTGCTTAAAATGTTATCACTTAAAGAAGCAAAGGAGTTTTGCAGAATAGACAATGATGATGAAGATACACTAATTAAAACATTAATTAACACAGCAGACAGCTACATTGCCGAAGCCTGTGGAGAGAACTACAATAAAGATTCAGAAAAAGCAAAACTTTGTCAAGCAATGCTTGTGAATCATTGGTATGAAAATAGGGATATACTTGGTAACAAAAAAGCACTTCGCTATTCTGTAGAAAGCCTAATGTTACAATTACGATATGGCACAGAAAGTAGTGATGCAAATGACTAAAACAGAAGAATATAGAAAAAGGATAACAATTCAAAATTATATAGAAACCAAAAATAGTAGAGGAATTGTAAAAAAAGAATGGCAAGATTATAAAAAGGTATGGGCAAATATAAAAACAGGCATACAAGATGAAACAGAAGAATCAAACAAAGTGAATCCAATAAAACTGTGTGAGATAACAATTAGATATAATTCAATACTGGAAAACCAATTATCAGATACAGAAAAATACAGAATATTCTATAAAAGACCATATAACTTAAAAGCTATTGAAAATGTAAATGAAGCAAATATAGAACTAAAATTAAAGTGTGAGGCAATTGGAATATGAGTAGAAAAACAGAAACAGATATTAGATTATATGGGTTTGAAGAATTATATCAAAAATTGGATGCAATGCCAAACAAATTGAATTCAGTAGTAGATAAAGCATTAAAAGAATGTGCGAAACCAGTAAAGGAAGAAGCAAAAAGAAGGGCTAGAAAAAGTAAATCACCAACAGGAACATCAGGACATGGACATATGGCTGACCATATAGAAATAAGTGATGTAGAACAAAAAGGCACAGAAAAAAGAGTAATAGTAGGATTTACTAAAGGCGATAACTCGCCATTTTTTTATGCCAAATTTATTGAATGGGGTGCATCAAGTGGTCCATGGTCTAGCCAATATTATGGCAAAAAACCATTTATGCGACCTGCTTATAAAGCAAAAGTTATGGAATCGCTAGAAATATTTAAAAAGATAATAGGGAAGGAAATAACAAAATAATGGATGCACACGAAATAATCTACAATGTATTATCGAAATTGAATTATCCAGTAGAGTTTGACACTTACACAGGAACTGAAAAGAAATATATTACTTACTTTGAAGTGTTAGAAAAAACCGATTTAACATCCGAAGATGTAGATGAGGTTATAGGACACGATTTCCAAGTAGATGTTTTCTCAAATGAGGATCCAACGGAAATTAAAAATGAGGTAATAAAATCATTAAAAGAAAATGGATTTTACCAAATAACTTGCCAAGATTTTTATGAAAAAGATACAGGAATGTATCATAAAGCAATCACTTGCTATTTACCAGAATATAAAACAGAAAATTAGAAAAGAAATCCTCCTGCTCTTTCACAAAATTAAAAAATAGGAGGAATTAAAAATGCCAAGACAAATAGGACTAGAAAATTTAACAGTAGCAGTTGTAGAAGAAGATAAAACAACAGGGATTAAATATGCTACACCAATAAAATTAGAAAGGTCAATCAAAGCAAAAATATCACCAAAAACATCAAGCGAAAAATTATATTCAGATGACTCTGTAGAGGAAATCTTAAACAACTTTGATTCTTGTGATGTAGAAATTGAGATTAACC
>CAMSQT010000156.1 GCA_947062645.1 uncultured Clostridium sp.
CCTAGCATTTCATAATACTAGGTATTAACACATAAATTTTTAAGCGATTGCCATATATTATTTGCTATTTTTTTCAAAATAAAATATAATATAACGAAAATATTTAGAATGTGAAAACAAGAAAGGAAAGCAAGAAAATGGAAAAAACAATTGGTTTTATAGGAAGTGGAAATATGGCAAATGCAATGATAGCTGGAATTTTAAAAGCAAAACTAGTATCAGCTAGTAAAATAATATCTTCTGATCCATCTAAAAGCAAATTAGAAGAAATGCAAGAAAAATATGGTATTACCATTACCACAAACAATTGCGAAGTAGCGAGCAAAGCTGATATTTTAGTTTTATCTGTAAAACCACAATTTTATCGGGCAAGTAATTGAAGAGATCAAAACAAGTATAGGAGACAATACAATCATTGTCGTTATTGCTGCTGGTCAAAAAATAGAAAGCATTAAAGAAAGATTTGGAAGAAAGGTTAAAGTTGTACGCAGTATGCCCAACACTCCCGCATTGGTAGGAGAGGGAATGGCAGCAATAACGCCATGCCCCATGATACTACCCGAAGAACTAGATTTAATTTGTAATATTTTTAATAGTTTTGGAAAATGCGAAGTAGTGCCAGAAAATTTAATGGATGTAGTAACAGGAGTAAGTGGTTCGTCACCAGCTTTCATCTTTATGATAATCGAAGCCATGGCAGATGGAGCTGTGTTAGACCGGACTGCCAAGAGATAAAGCTTATAAATTTGCTACACAAGCAGTATTAGGTTCTGCTAAAATGGTACTAGAAACAAAAAAACATCCAGGTGTTTTAAAAGATATGGTATGTTCGCCAGGTGGTACTACCATAGAAGGGGTTGCTTCCTTAGAAGAAAATGGCCTACGAGCAAGTATAATAGAAGCTGTTAGGCTTGCTACCAAAAAGTCAAAGGATTTATCAAAATAAAACAGTAAAAATATTAGAAATTAAAAGTAGAAAATCGGGTTAATCTAAAATACCAATTTTCTGCTTTTTATATTAAGAAAGGAATTTAAAAAATGAAGGAATTAAACGAAAACTATTGGGAAAGAATCAAAGCCAAAAAAAGAATAGTAGTTAAGGTAGGGTCTTCTACTTTAACCCATAAAGACACTGGAAATTTAAATTATACACAATTAGAAAAATTAGTAAGAGCCATTAGTGACCTAAAAAGTAGTGGAAAAGAAGTAATCCTAGTATCCTCTGGAGCAGTAGCCTGCGGAAGAGAAACTTTAAAAATAGGAACAAGACCAAAAACTATGCCAGAAAAACAAGCCTGTGCAGCTGTTGGACAATGCAAATTAATGGTAAATTATCATAAACTATTTGCAGAATATGGGCAAATATCGTCACAAGTACTAATGACAAAATACAATATCAACCAAGAAAAATCTTATGAAAATCTAAAAAATACTTTTCAAGAATTATTAAAATATGGAAGTATTCCTATTGTTAACGAAAATGATGCAATTGCAACAGATGAGATTGAATTTGGAGAAAATGACACCCTATCAGCTATGGTAGCAGCTATTACAAAAGCGGATTTATTAGTATTATTAACCGATATTGATGGATTATATACAGATGATCCTTTTCAAAATGAAGAGGCAAAACGAATTGATATTGTAACCAATTGTGTAGCAAAGGAAGTTCGTAAAATGGCGAAAAAATCAAGTGATAGTGATGTTGGTACAGGTGGTATGTACACAAAAGTTTTAGCAGCCAATATTATTAATCCAATCGGAATTGACATGTTAATTAGTAGTGGTAAAGAACCAAATGTTTTAAACAAAATAATAAAAGGAGAAAAGCATGGAACTTTATTTCTGGCAAACAAAGAAACGACTAAAGATGTTCGAAATTATTTAGTTTCTAAAATGGAGGAAGTAAAAGAATAAGCTAACTACAAGAAAGGTGGAAATAAGAATGGAAAATTTAGAAGAAGTGGGAAAAAAAGTAAAACAAACTACAGCAAATTTAAGGAATATAAGTACCAAAAAGAAAAATGAAGTATTGTTAGAAGTAGCAAAAGCTATATTAGATGCCAAAAAAGAAATTTTACTAGGAAACCAAAAAGATATAGAAATAGCCGTTCAAAATGGCATAAAAGATAGTTTGTTAGATAGATTAAAAATAGACGAAAATCGTCTTTTAGATATGACAAAAGCCTTAGAAAAAATTGCTGATTTAAAAGACCCAATTGGAGAAACGATAGAGCGGAAAAAACTTAGAAAATGGTCTGGAAATTTTGAAAAAAAGAGTACCATTAGGGGTAATTGCTATTATCTACGAATCAAGACCAAATGTTACGGTAGATGCTTTTGGCTTGTGTTTTAAAACTGGAAATGCTGTTATTTTGCGTGGCGGAAAAGATGCTATTAATACCAATATGGTAATTATAAAAGCGATAAAAGAGGGATTAAAAGCATGTAATATGCCAAAAGACTGTGTATATCTACTAGAAGATACTTCAAGAGAAACAACAGTAGAACTTATGAAATTAAATCAATATGTTGATGTTTTAATACCAAGAGGTGGTGCGCGGATTAATCAAAACAGTTGTAGAAAATAGTACAATTCCAGTTATTGAAACAGGTACCCGGAAATTGCCACATTTATGTAGATGAATCTGCTGATTTTAATATGGCACTTTCTGTTATTGATAATGCTAAAACGCAAAGAACAGGAGTATGTAATGCTTGTGAGTCATTAGTGCTACATAAAGCAATTGCCAAGGATTTTATACCATTGTTAATAGATGCTTTAAGCAAAAAACAAGTAGAAATAAGAGGCGATAAATTAGCTTGCGAAATTTCTAATTCTTTGGTTCTAGCAACTGAGGAGGACTGGGGAAAAGAATACTTAGACCTTATTTTATCAGTAAAAATTGTAAAAAATATCGATGAGGCAATCCGGCCATATTAATCAATATAGTACAAAACATAGTGAAAGTATTATTACAAAAGATTATGAAAAGGCAAGAAAGTTTTTAAATGAGATTGATAGTGCCTGTGTGTATGTAAATAGTTCTACTCGTTTTACAGATGGTGGTGAATTTGGATTTGGTGCTGAAATTGGTATTAGTACACGGTAAATTGCATGCTAGAGGTCCTATGGGGTTAAAAGAACTTACGACAACGAAGTATGTGATTTATGGAGAAGGACAGGTAAGATAAGTAAAAAACAAAATAATTTTAAATAAAAATGTACATACTAATCCTAAACAAAATTAGG
>CAMSQT010000157.1 GCA_947062645.1 uncultured Clostridium sp.
TGTGACTGGAGTTCAGACGTGTGCTCTTCCGATCTTTTATTTCTTTAAAAACCTCTTCCCCAGAAAACAAGAAAGCACCTAAAGATTTTCTTACTTCGGTTGTTGTTAAACTTGGAAACTCTTTATAAAAATCATCAAAAATGGTCATAGTCTTATCTAATGAATCCATTTGTTGATCAAAATATTCTTTTTTTACATGATAGCCATATTCATATTCGCCACTTAATTTAGGAATTTGTCCTATCAAGGTTTTTAGTAAAGTAGATTTTCCTTTTCCATTTTCTCCAATGATAGCAAGTTTTTGTCCTTTATATAATTCAAAAGATACATCCGCTAGTGGTTTATCATATCCAATTTGTAATTTTTTGGCTGTTACTACTAACTTTCCACTTTCTACTGGCAATTTAAAATTCGTATGGAAGGTTTTTAAGTCATATTGATTTGGTTCTTCGACAATCGTCATTTGTTCAATCTTTTTTAATTTTGATAATGCCATTTTGGCTTTACTTGGTTTATAACGAAATCGGTCAGCAATTGTTTGTAATCTTTTTATTTCTTTTTGTTGGTATTCGTAGTCTTTTAATTGCCTTTCATAATTGACTCTTTTTTGTTTTTCAAAAGAGGTATAATTTCCTGTGTATGGTGTAAATGTGGCATACTCAATTTCATATACTTTGTTTACAATTTTATCTAAAAACATTCTATCATGGGAAACAATTACGATTGCTTTAGGATAGTTTTTTAAATAACCTTCTAGCCATTGGATGGTTGTAATGTCTAAGTGATTGGTTGGCTCATCTAACAATAAAATGTCTGGCTTGCTTAGTAACAATTTTAGAAATGCTATTTTTGTTTTTTGTCCTCCTGAAAATTCGTTAATCTTTTTGTTTTTGTCTTCCTCGCTAAAACCAAATTTTTTGATGGCTATTTCGTATTCTTTTTTATAGGTGTATCCTCCTTCTTTTTCATATCTTTCTAGTTTTTCTGTATATTCTTTGATTAATTGGTCCGTTGTTTTTTCTTGTAACTGCTCTTGCAAATCATTTATTTTCTTTTCTAGGTTTATTATTTCTTTATAGACTTTTAAGATTTCTTGTAAGAAGGTTTGATTGCTGTCTTCAAATTCAATTTGTTTTAGATGTCCCATTACTGGCGCTCCTTGTTTGTATATTCCAAACTTTTCTTCTCCTATTCCTTCTTCTATCATTTCATTTTCTAATAGTGCTTTTAATAGTGTGGTTTTTCCACTTCCGTTTTTTCCGCACGATTGCTATTTTATCTTTTTCTTTTATTTCAAAGTTGATTTCTTCTAAAATGGTTTCTGCTCCATACGATATCGCGCCATTTACGATTTTGTAGTTCATTTTTTTCCTTCCTTTTTTGTTTCCGTTTTTTGTGATTGTATTATATCATTTTTATTCATAAAAATCTATAAAATTGGATAATAATATCCATATAAAAAAGAACTTGATGTCACTTCTACTAAAAGTACATCAAGTTCTTTTTTTATTCATATTCTTCTACTTCATATCCTTCTAAGCTTGGTAAAGCAACATCTTCGTCAGTTACTTTATCAAATTGATATTCTACTAACTCTCTTGAAGTATTACCATTTATCTCTTTTATAATTAAAAAGTCTTCTTTATTAATAAATACTTGGAAATCTTCTTGTACATACATTTTGTAACATTCTTTTCCATTTACTTCTTCTGTTGACATTCTTGTTCCTAGTGCTATCATAAACGCTTGCCAGAAGTTCTCTGCATAAAATGTTCCATACTCAATTACTGGTAAAAAAGCACCATCCATTTCTACTTTTGTAATAGATGCTTTTTTAGCGTCTTTTGTTTCCATTAACATAGCTGCTTGGTTAGGTGTAATATGTAATGTCCTTATCTCCTCACCTTCCATATGCTTGGTTACCCCTATATTATCTTTTCTCCATAATTCCTCTTCGGCATCTTCTAATTTTATTTTTGCATAAAAGTTGCTTACTTTTTGGTATTCTTCTAATTTTTTGCCATGTTTTTGAATGATAATTGTTTTTGGTATGGTTATTGCTAAAAATAAAATGATTGCTACTAGCAATAGAATTCCTATTATTTTTACTACCTTCTTTTTCATAGTAATCGCCTCCTTTTTTCCTTTGTTTTTTCTTTTTAAAGCTACTTCTATTATACCATATTTTCAGGATTTTTTCAAAATTAAAGGCTATTACTTTTTGTCTTCTAATTCTTCTTCATATTTTTTACGCTTTTTACTTCTTTCTATCTTCTTTTTTTGTATTCTTCCTTTATAACAAGAAATTAAAATTATCATTACTACTAAAAAAATCAAGGTGATTTTGCTTTTTAGCATTTTAGTTATGATTCCAAATTGATTTATTTTAAATTCATATTTTCCTTCTATTTGACTGTATTCTACTTTTTCTTTGTCCTCTGTGTTGTTGTTGTCTCCTTTTGTTGTATATTTTCTTATGCCATTTTCTTCTTCCATTTTTATAACTCTATGGGTTACATTAGTATTTTCTTTTGTGACAAAAGATATGATATCATTTATTTTAATTTCTTCTTTTGCTACTTCTTTTACAAAGATGGCATCTCCTTTTTTTATGGTTGGTTCCATACTTCCGAGATACGATTACAAAACTTTTGTAGCCAAAGAAGTCTGGCGTTTTATTTGGCTCAATAAAGGATTTTATGATTAGTGTAAAGTTAAAGATTATGATTGGTATTAGTATGATGTATAAAATTACACTAATAACTTTTCCTATTATGTGTATTCTTTGGTTTTCTTTTTCAATTTTATCGATTTTGTACATTTTTTCTCCCTTTTTCTTTTAATCCATTCTTTCCAACTTCTGGATTAATTTAATATAAATATTCTTCTTTATCCACTCTTCTGTCGAAACCCTATTCACATCATGAATTTCAACCCATTTCACATCGCTATTTTCGTCCTCTTTCCTATGCAAAACTTCACTTTCAGGTACCTCAATCAAATATGTGACATTCAAATGAATATGAGAAGATACATATTTCCCCTTTTTAATATGACCATCAACTGTTAATGCCTCCAATGAAAAAATATCTTCTTTTAAAGGTTTAATATTTTCTACTCCTGTTTCTTCTTTTAACTCTTTTATAGCAACTTTTAATAAATCTGCCTCACCATCACTATGACCACCGTGTCCAAGCCCAAGCTTGATAAATATTATGATAGGCCATAAGTACTTTCGTCTTTTCC
>CAMSQT010000158.1 GCA_947062645.1 uncultured Clostridium sp.
ATTCCAGTGGTTAGTTTTCCATCTGAAAAAGTACCAGCACCACCTTCTCCAAATTGGACATTAGAAGAGGTACTGAGTTTCCCCGTTTTTAAAAAAGCGTCAACAGAGGATTTTCTTTTTTCAATTTCTTCTCCTTGTTCGATAATAATGGGTTTACTGCCATTTTGTACTAAGGTAAGAGCAGCAAAAAGACCGGCAGGACCAGCCCCAACAATGATGGGGCTGGTTGTTGTTTGGTTTTTTATTTTGATTTTAGGTAGATTAAAAATCTTTACTTTTTCTAGTTTTTTATAGTGATTTTCATTTTTTACTTGAATATCAATGCAGTAGCTATAATGGACGTCGTCTTTTTTTCTTGCATCAATGGATTTTTTTGAAATTTGCCAAGTAATGACATCCTTTTTGTCAACATGGGCTTTTTTTATAGCGGTTTCAAATATTTCGTGATGATTTAAGTCTTTTCTAATTTTTATATTATTAATTCTTAACATGTTTAGCTCCTTATATGCTTAAATGATAACCTAATTATAGCACATAAAATAAAAGTATGCTATAATAAAAGCGAAGAAACAGAAGGGAAGGAAGAACAAATGGAAGAAGCTTGGAATAATCGAACTGAAATCTTAATAGGAAAAGAAGGAATTAAAAAACTACAAAAAGCAAAAGTAGCAGTTTATGGAATAGGTGGTGTTGGCTCTTTTGTAGTGGAAGGATTAGTAAGAAGTGGTATAGGTCACATCGTGTTAATTGATAATGATGTAATTTCAATTACCAATATCAATAGGCAAATTCATGCAAACCATCAAACCATAGGGAAAAGAAAAATAGACATTATGAAACAACGAATTTTAGAAATTAATCCTAAACTAAAGGTAGAAACCTATATGGTAGAAAACTTGCCAGAAGGAGAAGAAAGGCTAATTGATTCATCCTTTTCTTATATTGTTGATGCAGTTGATACGGTGAAAACAAAACTAAACTTAATCGAACAAGCAAGCAAAGAAAATGTACCAATCATATCTTGTATGGGAACAGGAAACAAGCTAGACCCTAGTAAATTCCAAATAGCAGATATCAAAAATACATCAGTTTGTCCATTAGCTAGAGTTATAAGAAAAGAACTTAAAAAAAGAAATATCAATCGATTAAAAGTATTGTATTCAAAAGAAGAACCTATTGGATCAAAAGGGCAAGAACAAGTAGGCAGCATTTCTTTTGTGCCATCAGTTGCAGGATTAATGATAGCAGGAGAAATTGTAAAGGAAATAATACGAAATTAAGATTTTATTAATTTAAAAAGAATACTTTTTTTTTCCACTAGGTTGGTATATAATGTGGATAATCAAAATAAATTGGGGAAATATATGGGAAAGAAAATAATAAATTATATCATTAAAATATTTTGGATATTTGTAATAGGAAGTGTATTTGGCTTTTTTGCAGAGATGCTATATGCTTTAGTTTATACAAGAACGATAGAAATAAGACAAGGCTTGATTTACCGGACCGTTTATTCAAATTTATGGCATAGGGGCAGTTGCCTATTACCTATTAATTTCTAAGGTGAAAGAGCCTAAAAAAGCATTTATAGCAGGAGCCTTTATGGGAGGAGTCTTAGAATATTTATGCTCATTTTTTCAAGAGATATTTTTTGGAACGATTTCTTGGGATTATTCACATTTGTTTATGAATTTAAATGGAAGAACTTGTTTATTATATTGCGTATATTGGGGAATTATTGCAATTGTTTATTTAAAGATTATTTATCCATGTTTTCAAAAGATGGAGCCTTTGATAGATAAAACAGAAATTAGAATTTTTACAGTGTTTTTTATGCTATTTATGATTTTTGATATTACGATTTCTTGCATGGCGGGTAATCGTCAGCAAGAAAGAAGGCAAGGATTACCTGCTATGGATTCGCTGGATGTTTTTTTAGATAAAGCATATCCAGATGAGTTGTTAGATAGGATTTATAATAATAAAAAAGATGTATAAGAAAATTAAAAAATGCCGGTGCTACATCACCGGCGTTTCAGATGTCACTTTTTCTTGAATAATAATTTACGAATTTTCAGACAGTAAACGGATGCACCACAGTACATTTTTCTTTTTATTGATAGGACATGTAATATCCATACTAATGGCTCTGTTTGTCCAAAACTCCTGCTTTTGGGCATCCTTTTTTGCCATTTTTTTTAGCATAGGCTGAAGTTTCCGTGCAATAAAATTCAAAAATGTTTTTTCATTTCTAAATTCATGCTTATCTGGAGCAAATTTTGCTAAAAAGTCTAGCACTTCTTCTGCATCCTTTCCGTAAATTTGATTCGCAAGAAATTCTTTGCTTAACATGATGAAATATCCTCCTACTAAGTTAAAATTTTGAATTGCTCTTTAATTATACCAAAAATTCACTAAAATTACAAATTGACAAAAAAGTAAATAAAATTTAAAGTTCTAACCCTCCATCCGAAAGAATACAATTAAACAAAAGTATTCTAAGATGGGGGTTAGCTTTATGAAATGCATATCAATTGAAGAACGTGCCATTAACTTAGCACACTATATAATAGATTCAAAAGATACCGTAAGAGGTACAGCAAAAAAATTTGGAATTAGTAAAAGTACTGTACACAAGGATGTAACACTAAAGAACGGTAAAGAAAATGGACAAGTTGTTCCAGAAAGTATTGAAATTAAAGGAGTTTTCTTAAGTGAAAAAAATCCTGTTGTGAAGTTGGGGTTGATAATTAAATAGATGAAAAGAAGTATTTTAAGAAAAAATATGCTTGAAATACTTTATTTTATTGGTATTGTATGGTATAATATTTTCAATCTTTTGTAACAATGAAACAACTCAATAATTATTGAAAAGGAGGATTTTCCTATGAGACAGTACAGAATGAACTATAGAAATGATGAGCCATATGTAGAATGTCGGAATGATGAAAAAGGCGATTGGTATTCGTGTGCAGGCTTTGATAAAGAGTCAAGACTAATTTTTTATGGCGATTTACCAGATGAAATGTGCGAAGAAATCTATGCATTTTTGGAATCACAATGTATTCATATTGATGAAAACGCACAAGCATGGGTTCTTACAAATTAAATTAGGAAATTTAAATAACGAGATGTAGCTAAAGTGTTGATGGTTTAGTTACATCTTGTTAGATCGGAAGAGCGTCGTGTAGGGAAAGAGTGTTGGATCGAGTGT
>CAMSQT010000159.1 GCA_947062645.1 uncultured Clostridium sp.
AAATTTAAAAAAAGAAGAAAGTAAACAAACTAAAATTAGTATGATTGAAGATATCTATGAATATGTAAAAAATAAAAAAGAAAATAGATATTTGAAAATGACAATTTGTGACGACAACAAAACAGTATTTCAATCCATTATAAGAAAATTAAGAAAAATAGAAGGGATTGAAGTTTTGGACGTTTCTCACATGGCAAGAAAAACCATAAAACAAGGAACAGAGGAAATAACAGTTGAATATTACTACACTGAAATTACGATGAAAAATGTAGATAAATGGGAAGCAATTCAGCATCTAATAAGCCAATTGAATATCAAAAAAGAAGAAGTAATGGCAATAGGTGATAATGTAAATGATAAAAAAATGATAGAACAAGCAGGCATGGGAGTTGTTATGGTTGGAAGTACACCAGAAGTAACAAAAATTGCAGATTATATAACAGCTTCTAACTGCCAAGACGGTGTGGCAAAAGCGTTAGAAAAATTTTGTTAAACTTGCCAGTCATGGTAGATTGGTGCCTGTCCCAGAATGACCATAAATGGCTACATGGTGCCTGTCCCAAACTTGCCATCAAGAGAAATGTTACAAAAGTGTTACAGAAACATTAACTTTTGATAACAACTACCAAATTTGTTGATTTTGAAAGCTAATTGAGGTACAATAAATTAGATGGATATTTTGTAAAAAAATATAGAAAAATAAAGATTAAGGGAGGAATTTGTGATGGCAACAAATCCAATGCAAAGAAAAGCAAGAAATTCATTTTTATTAGGAATGTTAGTGATGTTATTAATAGCAGGAGTAGTGATAGGGTTATTATTCATGCAATTAATGAATAAAACGAAAAAGGAACAAGAAGAGTTGAAAGCAAGTGTAAAAGCTTATGTTTTAAACCAAGATGTGAGTTCAGGACAAGTTATTACAACTGACATGCTAACAATACAAACAGTAAATAAAACCCTTGTGCCAAGTAATGCAACAAGTGATATTGAAATAATTGAAAAATATGCATTACAAGATAAAGCGGGAAATGATATTTATACCAAATATGATAAAAACAATAATGCAACACTTTACATCAATAAAGATAACAAAGAATATCAAGTAAAAAAAGAAGATGAAACAGATAATTATTATATTGAAAAAGGTAGCAATAAAGAATACTTAGAATTAAATAGTGTACCATTAGTAGCGAAAGTAACAATGAAGAAAAATACATTATTAACCACAGAATTGTTAAGTAAAAGTGACAGTATAGTACAAGACGATGTGAGAAAACAAGAATACAATATGTTAGTATTACCAATGGATTTAGTAACAGGAGACTACATTGATGTTAGAATTATGATGCCATCTGGACAAGACTACATTGTTGTTAGCAAAAAAGAAGTTGAAATACCAAACATAAATGGCGTAGATTCTGACGATACGATTTGGATGAATTTAACAGAAGATGAAATCTTGCATATGAGTTGTGCGATTTATGATGCATACAGAGTAAAAGGATCTAAAATATATGTTACTAAATACACAGAAGCAGGAATGCAAGAAGCAGCAAAACCAACTTATCCAGTAAATGAAAGTACATCAAAACTATTACAAAGCAACCCAAATATATTGGAAAAAGCCATGAATGAAATAGCAAATCGTTATAAAGAAACAAATGCATCAGAACTAAGAAATAACTATATCAACAGTGAAATCAGCAACCAAGGAGACCAAGCACAATCTAACATAGAAACCAACATGCAAGAAAGTACAACCAACTCTAAAAATTCAAGAAAAGAATATTTAGACTCTTTAGCAGGAGTAGTAAACTAGAAAAAGGAGTGAACTACAAACGATGAAAAAAATAGGATTTATAGGAGCTTATGACAAAACCGATTTAATTGTATATTTAGCAAAAATATTAACAGTATTAAATCAAAAAGTACTAGTAATTGATGCAACAGTAAATCAAAAAGCAAGATACATAGTACCTGCTATAAATCCAACCACTTCTTATGTAACAGACTTTGAAGATATTGATATAGCAGTTCGGTTTTTCAAATTATAGCGAAATTAAAAGATACTTAGGATTAGCAGAAGACCAAGAAATGGAATATGACATAGTATTAATAGATACCGATAGTATGGAAGGATTTCAAGATTTTCAGCTACAAGATGCTTCTAAAAATTATTTTGTAACCTCTTTTGACAACTATTCATTAAAAAAAGGACTAGAAGTCTTAAGCCGGATTGCAAGAAACAGTAAGCTTAACTAAAATTTTATTTTCAAAAGAAATGTTAAAAGAAGAAGATGACTACTTAAACTTCCTTTCCTTAGGATATAAAATTATATGGAATGAATATAGAATTTATTTCCCAATTGAAAATGGAGACTTAAGTGTTATTTACGAAAACCAAAGAGTAGCTAAAATAAAATTTAAAAAATTAAGTGTACAATACAAAGATGGACTAGCTTACCTAAGCCAAGAAATTTTATCAAATGTTAGTGAATCCAACATAAGAAAAGCAATCAAGCTAATTGAAAAAAACATATAGAATAAAAAGTAAGTATACAAAAGAAGGGAAGGAAAAGAAATGTCAATTGTAACATTTTGGAACAATGGAAAAGAACAAACAGGAAAAACCCTGTCTCTAGCGGCAATTTGTACCCATTTAGCAATTGAACATAATTATAGAATATTAGTCATTTCAACCGGATACCAAGACCAAAATTTAGATAGATGTTTCTGGCAACAAGCAAAAAAAGTAAAGAAAAACCTAGGATTATTTGGACCAAATGCTAACATTGCCTTAGAAGAAGGAATCTCCCGGATTAACTAAAATTATGAAAAGCAACAAATTATCGCCAGACCATATAACGAATTATACAAAAATCATATTTAAAGATAGACTAGAAATATTACCAACCTTTAAAGGAGACAAAGAACAATACAACGATTTAAGAAGATATTATCCAGACATTATAAACTTAGCAAACAATTATTATGACTTGGTATTTGTTGATTTAGACAAACAAATACAAGACGACATAGCAGATACCATTCTAGAAAATTCTAACTTAATCGTCGTAAACCTAAGCCAAAGATTAACAAGCATTAATGAATTTGTAGAATTAAGACAAGAAAAACCAATCTTACAAAGTAAAAAAACATTATTATTGATAGGAAGATATGATAAGTTTTCAAAATACAACAT
>CAMSQT010000160.1 GCA_947062645.1 uncultured Clostridium sp.
TAAAAGTATTTTCTGGAGGAGAAAAGGTTCGTTTGCAACTATGTAAGATTTTCAAAAAAGAACCTAATTTGTTACTATTAGATGAGCCAACCAATCACATGGATATCGTAGGAAAAGAAAGTCTAGAAAATATTTTGCAAGCTTATAAAGGAACTTTAATTTTTGTTTCTCATGATAGATATTTTGTCAATAAAATAGCAGATTGTATCCTTGCTTTTGAGCCAGAAGGAGTTATATACTTTAATGGTAGTTATGAAGAATATGAGAGAAGTAAAGAAGAAAAAGAAACAATTACTACAGTAGGAGAAAAGCTACCTGAAACGAAAAAGAAAAATGCTAATAATTTATATTTACAAAATAAAGAAAGAAATCGAAAACAAAATAAGCTTAAGAAATTAGAAGCGGAAATTGAACAAAAAGAAGAACAAATTAAAACAATAAAATTAGAGATGCAAAATGAGGAAATGGCAACAGATTATATAAAATTAAAAGAGTTACAAGATAAAATTCAAAGTTTAGAAGATGAAATCGAGCTTAAAATGCTAGAGTGGGAAGCTTTGAATGAGGAAATTGAGGGATAAAAGTCGTTATGAAAATGTGTAATACCTATCGAAAAGTCATTATAAAAATGTGAAAAAAATTCAAAAGTCATTTAATTTTTGTGTAAAATATGATAAGATATGACTAGAATAAATTTTTAGAATGTAAGAAATATTCATAAAATATTCATAAAGTCTCTATTTTTTCTTAAGAAAAAAGTGATATAATCAAGAAAAAAAGAAAAGAGAAAAACTATGAAAAAACAAATACCTATTTTATTAATGATATTAGCAGTAAGTATACTAATGATAGTAATCATACTGATTGGAGATAGCCAAAAGACAGTAGTATGTATTGATAGTCGGTCATGGAGGAGAAGAGGTAGGAGCTGTTTTAGGAAAAAGATACGAAAAAAATGATACACTAGAAGTAGCTAAACTAGTAGAAAAAAATTTAAAAAAGAAAAATATAAAAGTCATTATGACAAGAAGTAGGGATAAAGATGTTAGCTTAGAAGAAAGATGTAAAATAGCCAACCAAAAAAAGGCTAAAGTGTTTGTATCTATTCATAGAAATAGTGCAGATGCAGGAAATGGTGTAGAAATATGGTGTAATAGTCAAAAAAAGGAAGCAGATACAAAATTAGCAAATTCAATTATGAAGTACTTGGAAAAAACAAAAATAGGGCAAAATCGAGGGATTAAATATGGTACCATAGAAGGCGAAAAGGGGGACTATTATGTTTTGAAAAATACCAACATGCCAAGTTGCTTAATTGAATTAGGGTTTATTTCTAGTAAGCAGGATAATAATCTTTTAGACGATAATAAAATAGAGTATGCCAAGGCAATTGCAGATGGGATTTTGGAAATGATTAAAGAGTAAATTTTTATAATTTACTCTTATGCGACTTATCATATAATTCTCGAATTTCACTTGGCATATCCTCATACTTCATATTAGAAATGGCAAAAAATATGGTAAGTGGAAATACACTTCCCTGTACATCCTGTCGTTATTGCACAGCACATTGTCCCAAAGGAATTGATATTCCTAAAATACTTTCAAAGCAGGAATTCCGGGGTTAGTTATGCAATTACTATGTGTTCCATTTATAGCAAAGTTTATAAAGGAAAGGTTAAATTTGAAAAATGACTAAATTAAAAATGGTAAAAGAAAAGCTATATGAAACTAAGGCTAGTTTAGTGGTTTTGTATAAAAATGGGGAAATAAAAGAATATTATCAAAATCGAATTAAAGATATCAAAGAAATTCTACAAAAAGATAAACTGGCTTTAAAGGATGCTATTATTGCTGATAAAGTAATTGGAAAGGTGGCAGCGTCTATTTTGACAGTTGCTGGGGTAGAAGCAATTTAGTCCAATGGAGAATAAGTATAAAGACGAAAAGGATATTGGTAAAGTTTATGAAGATATGGTAGAGGATTAGGTGAAAAAATTAATATAATGTTAATTAGAAAAATAACTTGAAAAAAAGCGAAATTTGTAATAAAATAAGAAAAGATTTTAAGAACAAAAAAGGAGAACAAAAAGCACATGAAAAAATATATCATACAAACCTTTGGCTGTCAGTTAAACGAAAACGATTCTGAAAAACTATGTGGCATGTTAGAGCAAATGGGATACCAAGAAACCAAAAACCAAAATGAAGCAGACATAGCAGTCTTTAATACCTGCTGTGTAAGAGAAAATGCAGAAGATAGACTTTTTCGGAAAACTAGGAGAACTAAAAAGATTAAAAGAAGAAAAAGGACTAATTATTGCCATTGGTGGCTGTATGATGCAAGAAAAACACATTACCGATAAAATCAAAGAAAGCTATCCTTTTGTTGATATCTTATTTGGAACCCATACCTTGCACAAATTTCCAGAAAATCTAGAAAAAGCCTTACAAGAAAAGAAAAAACAAGAAGATATTATCGATATCGATGGCGAAATCCATGAAGGTTTGCCAATTAAAAGAGATAGCAAAATAAAAGCTTCTGTTACCATTATGAATGGTTGCAATAATTTTTGTAGTTATTGTATTGTCCCTTATGTACGAGGACGCGAAAGAAGTAGAAAACCAAAAGACATTATTGAGGAAGTTCAAGATTTAGCAAGCAAGGGGTACAAAGAAATTACTTTACTTGGTCAAAATGTTAATTCGTATTTAAGAGTGGAACAAGAAAAAGCAATACCCTTTGAAAAATACCAAGGTGTTCATTCTTTTGCTACCTTGCTAAAGGCAATCAATCAAATAGAAGGAATAGAAAGAATTCGTTTCGTATCACCCCATCCAAAAGATTTTACAGACGATGTCATTGAAGCAATTAGCACTTGTAATAAAGTATGTAAATTAGTACACTTACCATTACAATCTGGAAACACTAAGGTTTTAAAAGAAATGAACCGAAAATATACTAAAGAGCAATATCTAGAATTAGTAGATAAAATGAAAGCAAAAATTCCTGACCTAAAACTATCAACTGATATTATTGTAGGATTTCCTGGAGAAACAGACGAGGAATTCTACGACACTTTAGATGTAGTAAGAAAAGTAAAATTTGAACAAGTTTATATGTTTATTTATTCCAGAAGAGTGGGAACACCAGGCGATAAAATGGATAATCAAATACCAGAA
>CAMSQT010000161.1 GCA_947062645.1 uncultured Clostridium sp.
AAGCTTAAATAACCTAATGACAAAAAAAGGAAGAACTCTTCTTACATCTTTTGCAGGAAGTATTGGAATTATAGGAATTGCCCTTATTTTAGCAATTTCCACAGGAGTACAAAATTATATCAATAAAGTAGAAGAAGAAACCCTATCTTCTTATCCTATCAATATTGAAGAATCTACCATTGACATGTCAAGCATGATGGAAAGCATGATGGGAACAGTAGAAAAAAAGGAAAACCAAGAAGAGGGAAAAGTCTATTCAGCAGATATTATGAATGAAATGGTAACTACCCTTTCCAACAAAAAGGAAAATAATAACCTAGCAGAATTAAAAAAATACTTAGAAGAGGGTAATAACGAAATCACGAACAACAGTAATAGTATTGAATATGGCTACAATTTAAAAATCAATTTATATAAAGAAAACTTAGAAGAAGGAATTGTTAGGGTTAATCCAAGTACGGTTATGAATTCTTTTGGCATGGGAGAAATGATAGAAGCCCAAAATAATTCGTCAGTTGCTTCTATGTTTGGAAGCACCATGATGACCAATACAGACGTCTGGATTGAAATGCTAGACAATCAAAACCTATTAGATGCACAATTTGATTTACTAAAAGGACATTGGCCAAAAGAACATAATGAAGTAGTATTAATTTTAAAAGAGGATGGCAGAATTGACGATTATACATTATATTCTTTAGGATTAAAAAATCAAGATGAGTTAAAGAAAAAATGGGAAGCAGTAGAAAAAGGTGAGAAGTTAGAAGAAACACAAGAAGAAACTTCTTATACTTATGACGAATTATTAAACTTGTCTTTCAAATTATTATTAAATAGTGATTACTATCAAAAAGAAAATGGTCTATGGCTAAATAAAGAAGATAACGAAGATTATATGAAGCAGAAAATAAAAGAAGCAGAGGAAATAAAAATAGTAGGAATTATTAAACAAAATGAAGAAAGTGTAGCATCAACAGCAGTAACAAGTGGAATTGGTTATACTAAAAAATTAAAAGAATATGTAATAGATAAATCCAATGAAGCCGAAATTGTAAAAGAACAAAAAGAAAATCAAGAAATAAATGTATTTTCAGGGTTAAAATTCCCAACCGAGGAAGAAAAGCAAAGCAATAGTATGCAAAACTTAAGCACAGAGCAAAAAATGGCAATGAGTAAATTAAGTAGCCAAGAAATTGCCAAAATGATGGAAGCATACACCCAAAATAAAGAGGCAAGTTATGAAAAAAACTTAGAAAAACTAGCAGCAGTTGACTTAGATAAACCTACTTCTATCAAGCTTTATCCAAAAAACTTTGAAGCTAAAGACAAAATAGCAGAGGCTATTGAAAATTACAACCAAAAGCAAAAAGACGAGCAAAAAGAAGAAAATGTAATTAATTACACAGATATGGTAGGAATTATGATGAAATCTGTTAGCCAAATCATTGATACCATTAGTTATGTATTAATTGCCTTTGTTGCTATTTCCTTAATTGTATCTTCCATAATGATAGGAATTATTACTTACATTTCTGTTTTAGAAAGAACCAAAGAAATTGGAATATTAAGAGCAATAGGAGCATCTAAAAAGGATATTTCTAGGGTATTTAATGCCGAAACCTTTATTGTAGGATTCATATCACGGACTATTAGGAATAGGAATTACGATTTTATTAACGATACCAATCAATAGCACAATTTATAGTTTAACAGGAGTAACCGTAAATTGCATGGTACCACCAACAGCAGGTGCTATATTAGTAGTAATTAGCATGTTACTAACCATGCTTGCTGGTTTAATACCCGCAAAAATGGCAAGTAAAAAAGATCCTGTAGAAGCTCTAAGAACAGAATAATAAAAATTGCCAAAAGGAGAAAAAAATGAAGAAATATTATTTTACAGCAGAAAGCGTAACAGAAGGTCATCCTGATAAATTATGTGACACGATAGCAGACCGCATATTAGATAACTGTATTCAACAAGACAAGAATGCAAGAGTAGCAGTAGAAGTATTTGCTTCTCGTAATAAAATAACGTTAGCACGGACAAATAACCTTTAAAGGAGAAGTGGATTACGAAAAAATAGTAAGAAGCACCATAGAAGACATTGGCTATGGCGATAGTAAAATTGACATAGACCCTAAAACCTGTCAAATCGATATTAATATTACAAAACAAAGCCCAGACATTGCTATGGGAGTAGATGTAGGAGGTGCTGGCGACCAAGGGATTATGTTTCGGCTATGCTTCCCAAGAAACCAAAAACTATATGCCATATGCCATTAGTATGGCACATAAATTAGCTAAAAAACTAACGGAAGTAAGAAAAGAAAAAATAATTCCTTATCTTAGACCAGATGGAAAAACGCAAGTAACAGTAGAATATGAAAAGGATAAACCAAAAAGAATTGAAACCATATTAATTTCTACCCAACACGAAGAAGAAATAGCCCAAGAACAAATCAAAAAAGATGTTGTAGAAAAAATAATCAAAAAAACCATACCAGAGAATATGATAGACCAAAATACGAATATCTATATCAATCCAACTGGCAAATTTGTAATAGGAGGCCCTTTAGGAGATACTGGTTTAACTGGTAGAAAAATCATAGTAGATACCTATGGAGGCTATAGTTGTCATGGTGGAGGTGCTTTTTCTGGAAAAGACCCAAGTAAGGTAGACAGAAGCGGTGCTTATATGATGCGTCATATTGCCAAAAACTTAGTAGCAAATGGCTATGCTAGCAAATGTGAAATTCAAGTTTCTTATGCAATTGGTAAAAAAGAGCCATTATCTATTTGTGTTAACACATTTGGAACAGGTAAAAAAACAGAAGAAGAATTAGTAGAATTGATTGAGAAGAAATTTGATTTAACACCAGACCGGCATCATAAATTATCTTGACTTAAAGCAACCAATTTATGCTAAAACAACCAATTACGGTCATTTTGGAAAAGAAGATTTACCTTGGGAAAAAATAATAGAGATGTAATTTCTAAAGGAGGAAAAAGATGGATTTAAAGGACTTAAAGAAAAAGATAGAAGATTACATACCATATAATGAGCAAGAAGAAAAAGATAGAAACCTTATGTTAAACTATATAAATACATTTGATAATATCTTAGTAAGAGAAAATGAATTTGCCCATTTTACAGCTTCTATTTGGGCAGTAAATCCGGA
>CAMSQT010000162.1 GCA_947062645.1 uncultured Clostridium sp.
ACACTCGATCCAACACTCTTTCCCTACACGACGCTCTTCCGATCTTAGAAGGAAAGAAAGCATATTGGCATACTACTTCACACATTATGGCACAAGCTGTAAAAAGATTATTTCCAAATGCAAAGCTTGCCATTGGACCAGCAATTGACGAAGGATTTTATTATGATTTTGATGTAGAGGTTCCTTTTACAGATGAAGACAAAGCAAAAATAGAAGAAGAAATGGAAAGAATTATAAAAGAAGATATCGCGATTGAAAGATTTTCTTTGCCAAAAAAAGAAGCAATTGAATTCATGAAAAATGAACCATACAAAGTAGAATTAATAGAAGAATTACCAGAAGGAGAAGAAATTAGTTTCTACAAACAAGGAGATTTTACTGATTTATGTGCAGGACCACACTTAAATAGTACAGGAAAAGTAAAAACGGTAAAAATTTTATCTTCTTCAGGAGCATATTGGAGAGGAAGCGAAAAAAATAAAATGCTACAAAGAATTTATGCTATTTCTTTCCCAAAAGCTAGTATGTTACAAGAACACTTAGACTTGTTAGAAGAAGCAAGACAAAGAGATCATAGAAAAATAGGAAAAGAACAAGAACTATTTATGACACATGAATTAGTAGGTTCAGGTCTTCCTATGTATCTACCAAACGGGGCAACTATTAGAAGAATTTTAGAAAGATATATCGCAGATAAAGAAACTGCCTTAGATTACAAACATGTTTACACACCATCTCTTGCCAATGTTGACTTATATAAAACAAGTGGACACTGGGATCACTACAAAGACGATATGTTCCCTGTTATGAAAATGGAAAATGAAGAATTGGTATTAAGACCAATGAACTGTCCACATCACATGTTAATTTATAAAAACAAATTACACTCTTATCGTGACCTACCAATTCGAATTGGAGAATTAGCACATGATTTCCGTTACGAATCAAGTGGCAGTGTTTGTGGACTAGAAAGAGTTCGTGAAATGTGTCAAAATGATGCCCACATCTTTGTAACACCAGAACAAATTAAAGAAGTATTTGGAGAAGTGGTAAAACTAATTTTATCTGTTTATGAAGACTTTGGATTTGATAATTACACTTTCCGTCTATCATTAAGAGATAAGAATGACAAAGAAAAATACTTTGATGACGACGAAATGTGGGATAATGCAGAAAGTCAGCTACGAGAGATTTTAACTGAATTAGGAATCAACTACTATGAAGCAGAAGGAGAAGCCGCTTTTTATGGACCAAAACTAGATGTACAAATCAAAACAGCAATTGGCCATGATGTAACCATTTCAACTTGTCAATTAGACTTCTTATTACCACAAAGATTTGAACTAGAATACATTGCAGAAGATGGGCAAGCTCATAGACCAGTTGTTATTCATAGAGCTATCTTAGGAACTTTTGATCGTTTCTTATCATTCTTAATCGAAGAATACAAAGGAGCTTTTCCAGCATGGCTTGCACCAACACAAGTAAAAATATTACCAATTACAGATAATCAACATGAATATGCAAAACAAGTAAAAGAAGATTTAGCCAAAAAAGGTATTCGTGTTGTATTAGACGATAGAAATGAAAAAATTGGTTATAAAATTAGAGAAGCACAGCTTGAAAAGGTTCCATACATGCTAGTAATAGGAGATAAAGAGGTAGAAGCAAAAACAGTTGCAATTCGTTCTAGAGAAGAAGGCGACATAGGAACTATGGCTGTTAGTGACTTTGAAGAAAAACTATTAAAAGAAATAAAAAACAAAATAAAATGAGAAAAGGAACTGTTTCTTTATATTATAGAGAAACAGTTCCTTTTATAAGTTATAAAAAAGATGCTATTTTTTTAACTCTGATTTAATACAATCTTTCACAGCTGAAATTAATGAACCTTTTTTTTCAAGGGGAACGACAAGCGTTTCATCCTTTTTTAAGGAAGCCCATTCTTTTGCCATATCAATGATATTACAGTCATTAGTAAAATAATTAAATTCTACAATACCTCTATATTCGCTACCACAAAGTATCAAACATAGACCGATGGGTTCTCCATTAATAATAATCTTTTTTAAAACTTTTACTTCATATTTTTCCATATTGTAATCCTCCTTCCCATATTTAGGGGATGTTATTATTATATATTTACAAGTTTCTAATTTGTATTATACTAGAAATTTACATAAAAATCAAGTTTGACTTATTTTAAGTAAAATGATAAAATATCTAAGTAATAAAGGAGGAAACAATGAAAATAGGAATAGTAGGATTGCCAAATGTAGGGAAAAGTACCATGTTTAATAGCATTACAAAAGCAGGAGCTGAATGTGCCAATTATCCCTTTTGTACAATAGAGCCAAATGTAGGGGTAGTAGGTGTTCCAGACGAAAGGTTAGACGAACTAACCAAGATGTATCAGCCACAAAAAACAACTCATGCGGTAATTGAGTTTGTAGATATTGCAGGGCTAGTAAAAGGTGCAAGTAAGGGAGAAGGTTTAGGAAATAAGTTCTTATCACATATTCGTGAAACAGACAGCATTTGCGAAGTAGTAAGATGCTTTGAAGATTCCAATGTTGTACATGTTGATGGCAATGTTGACCCAGTAAGAGATATTGAAACCATTAATTTGGAATTAATTTTTGCAGATATCGAGACAGTTAATAAAAGATTGGATAAAGCAAGAAAAAATTTAAAAGCAGATAAAAAATACCAACAAGAAATTGATTTATTGGAAAAAATAAAAGAAAATTTAGAAAATGGAATTTCTGCAAGAGCCATTGATTTTAACGAAGAAGAACAAGAAATGGTAAAAGAAATGTTTTTATTAACCACAAAGCCAATTTTATATATTGCCAATGTAGCGGAAGAGCAATTAGAAAATGCAGAAAATGACGAATTGGTAAAAAAGGTAAAAGAATATGCTTCCAAAGAAAAAGCAGAAGTAATTCCATTATGTGTTAAAATAGAAGAAGAATTATCTAGTTTAGAAGAACAAGATAAAAAAGAAATGTTAGAAGCTCTTGGGTTAGAAGAATCTGGATTAGACAAAGTAATTAAAGATCGGAAGAGCGTCGTGTAGGGAAAGAGTGTTGGATCGAGTGTA
>CAMSQT010000163.1 GCA_947062645.1 uncultured Clostridium sp.
AAAGAAGTAGTAATGGCATTAAAAAATGAAGACGGAAGAAAGGTAATAGCTAATTATGGGCTAGATCCAAAACTTGGAAAATATCATAGAACCTATTGTGACGACTGCCAAAAAGCAATTGAAACAAGAAAGCCAGTAGAAACTTGTCCAATCTGTGGAGGAAAAAACGTCACCTTTGGTGTTTTTGACAGAATAGAATTAATCAAAGACAAAAAAGAAACGAAAAGTCCAAAAGGAAGACCACCTTATACTTACCAAGTACCATTAGGATTTATTCCAGGTGTTGGTGGAAAAACAATTGACAAATTACTAAGTACCTTTGAAACAGAAATGAATATTTTGCACAAGCTATCTAAAGATGACATAGAAGCCGTAGTAGGAGAAAAAATTGCTAGTCACATTGTAAAAGCAAGAGAAGGTGATATGCAAATTGATGTTGGCGGTGGCGGAAATTATGGGAAAGTAAAAGCTTAAAACTTAAAACGAAATGATTTTGGGGACGGAGGAAAAAATCATTTCGTTTTCGAGTTCTAAAAAACTTCTTATCGCATACACATTATGTATAAAGATAAGGAGAAAAGAAATGAAGAAAAACAAACGAGCAAAATCATTAGAAATGATTAAAGAACATGTTATTAATAATAAAAAGGAATACATTTTAGTATCTTTGCTATTTATCATAGGAATCTTTCTAGGTGTTCTTTTTATTAATCATGTGCAAGAAGGACAAAGAGTGGAGATTACACAATATTTTAGTGCATTTGTTGAAAAAATGAAAAATACACAAAATTTAGATTATATGGAACTACTAAAAACAAGTGTAGGACAAAACCTGCTATTAGCCATCGTTCTATGGTTTTTTGGAACAACTGTAATTGGCATACCCGTAGTATTTGGTTTAGTAATTTATCGTGGCTTTTGCTTAGGTTACACCATTGCTGTTTGTGTTACCATTATGGGATTGCCACAAGGAATATGGTTTGTATTGATTTTACTGTTACTGCAAAATATTCTATGGATACCAGCAATATTAGCATTAGCTGTTAGTGGATTTAAACTATATAAATCCATTATAAAAGACAGAAACAAAGAAAACATTAAAATAGAAGTAGTAAGACACACTGTATTTTCTTTTATTATGTTACTTGTTTTAGTACTATCTTCCGTAATAGAAACCTTTTTATCGACTAACATTTTAAAAGAATTGATAAAATATTTTTAAAAATATGAAAAAATATGAAAAAAGTATTTACAATTCAGAAAATTTTTGATATAACATATATATGAATTTATGTTAATAGATTATTTTAAATTAAACAAAGGGTAGGGGAAATTAAATGGAAAGACAGTTAAAGCATTTTTTTGAATTTTTAGAAAACGATAGAAAACTATCAGAGAACACATTACAATCTTATAAAAGAGATTTAAAACAATTTAGAAGATACTTAGAAGCATGTGACCTTAATTATAACAAAGTAAAAGAAGAAGATATTAAAGATTATATTAAAGAATTACAAGAAGAAGGGAAAAAAGCATCTAGCATCTCAAGAGGAATAGCTTCTATTCGTTCTTTTTATCAATTTGTATTGAAAAACAAAAAAGTAAAAGTAGACCCAACAGAAAATATTCAATCACAAAAAATTGAAAAGAGAGTTCCAAGTGTATTAACCTCAAAAGAAGTAGAATTATTATTAGACCAACCAAAAGACATTGACTTAAAAGGAATTCGTGATAAAGCAATGCTTGAATTTGCTTATGCAACAGGAATGAGAGTAACAGAAATCATTTCTTTAAACATTGACGATGTTAATTTAGAAGAAGGATATGTAACTTGTAAACACGGAAGCAAACAACGTAACATTCCATTAGGAAACCTTTCACTAAAAGCATTAAAAGAATATGTAGAAGAAGCAAGAGAAATTCTAATCAAAACAGAAGAAGAACAAGCATTATTTGTCAATATCAATGGTAGTAGACTAACAAGACAAGGATTCTGGAAAATCATTAAATTTTATAAAGAGCAAGCACACATCACAAAAGATATTACACCACATGTATTAAGACACTCTTTTGCTACGCATTTATTACAAAATGGAGCCGATTTAAAAGCAATCCAAACCATGCTTGGACATTCTGACATTTCTTCTACACAAGTATATATGCAATTCCAAGACGAAGGAATTAAAAATGTGTATAGAAAAGCACATCCAAGAGCATAAAAAATAAAATAAAAAAACAACTCTTAAGTTTAAACAAAAGAGTTGTTTTTTATTTTATTGTGCTGAAGTTTCATTTGTAGTATTAGCAGTATTTTCAGTATCTGTTTCATTATCTTCTAATGTCCCATCAACATCTTCATCTTCTAAATCTACATCTTCTTCTGAATCATAATCATAATCTTCGTAGTAAAGAGAATCATCTTCATAACTATTTTGAATTGATCTTACAATGAAAAAGACACCTGCCAATATAATAATAACAGCAACAACTAAAGAAACAATAAAAGTATTTAAACTAATTATAATATGTGGTTTTCTTCTGTCACCACTTTGTCTTCTATCTCCTTGTCTTCTGTCTTGACTTTCCATATTATCTGCCATTTTTGAAGCCTCCTTCTATATTTAAACTTGGATTTATTATAGCATGAAAAAAAGAAAAAAAAAGAGAAAACATCAAAAAGTAATGAAATTGTAACAAAAGTGTAATAGTTCTCATAGATACTAGACATTGTAGAAAAAAAAAGATATAATATAACAAGTAAAAATCCAAAAATAGAAGGGATAAAAAATTGAAAAAGAAAGTTTTATTTATATCTAGTACAGGTGGACATTTAAGTGAACTAATGCAATTATCACCTTTATTTGAAAAATATGATTATCATATTATAACCGAAAAAGATAAAGTAAATGAAAAGTTAAAAGATACATATGGTGACAAATTATATTTTTTGCCTTATGGAACAAGAGCAAAATTATTTACCTACATCTTTAAATATATGTATCTTTGTTTAAAAACAGTTTATAGATCGGAAGAGCACACGTCTGAACTCCAGTCAC
>CAMSQT010000164.1 GCA_947062645.1 uncultured Clostridium sp.
CACGACGCTCTTCCGATCTTGATGTGGTGATTATGACAGATGAGCCTTCTAAGATTGTGAATGCTATTTCTCTTTCTAAAAGGACGATGCGGTATTGTTCGTGAAAATATTGCTTTTGCTATTTTTATTAAACTTGCTATTTTACTTTTGAGTGCTTGTGGTTTGTCTACTATGTGGGAAGCTGTTTTTGCTGATGTTGGTGTTTCGGTGCTTGCGGTTTTAAATGCTTTGCGTGCCTTGAAAGTAAAGGCTTAGTCGTTTCATTTTTTGAGTGTTGCCTTTTGCTAAGGGATTCTAGTACCCTATTTTTAGGTTTTTTGCTTGATTGGAGTTAAAACTAGAAATGGTTAGATAAGAAAATGAGGAATGTTCAAGGCAAGAAAGTAATTCTACTTTTTTCATAAATTCTGTGGCATCCTACATAAACTAAGAAATTCTAAAATTATTTTATGGCACCCTTTCACGCTCTTTGGCGCGAACATTTTCCATAAAATAATTTAAGAATTTCTAGGTTTACTTCGGGTCACACATCCTTTATTTAAAAAGTGGAATTACTTTCTTGAACGTGAAAGAGGCTCCATTTTCTTATCTTACCATTTCTTTTTGAACGCAATGAACAAGAAAAACCTAAAAATAGGGTACTAGCATCCCTTAACAAAAGGCAACACTCAAAAAGTAAAATTGCCGTATTTACAATTACAATTTATGGGTATATAATACTTAAAAAAGGAGTGAATTATTATGAAAGAAACAATTATAAATGTAAATGGAATGGTTTGCGAAGGATGTGAAAACAGAGTACAAAATGCCATTAAAGCTATAAAAGGTGTAAAAAAAGTTATCGCAAATCATAAAAACGGAACCGTTACCGTTACAGCAAAAGAGAATGTACTTGAAGAACAAATGAAAGAAAAAATAAAAGATATTGGGTTTGAAGTTCTTTAATTACAATGTTTTTAGATAGAGAGGTTTAAGGTATGAAGAAAATTATTTTATCAATTGATGGTATGACTTGTAGTGCTTGTTCTAATGGGTTAGAAAAGTACTTAAATAAACAAAAAGGAATTTTAAATGCTTCTGTTAATTTGGTAATGGCAAATAGCTTGATTGAATATGACGAAACAATTTTAAATCAAAAAAAGATAGAACAGTTTATTAAAGAGGCTGGTTTTAAGAGCCTTGGTGTTTTTAATGAAGATAATTTAGAAACAAAAAATAAAAAAGAGTCCATTTTATTCTTTTTGTTTTTGCTTCTTGCTATTGTTTTGATGTATGTTTCAATGGGACATATGGTTGGTTTGCCAACTCCTTCTATTTTAAATATGCATGAGAATCCTATTTTTTATACAATTTTATTGTTTTTGTTTACGCTTCCTTTTTTGGTTTATGGATATGATATTTTAAAAAATGGCTACAAAAATTTAATTCATAAAACGCCTAATATGGATACTTTAGTTGGAATTGGTGTAATTAGTAGTTTGGTTTATAGTGTTTATCGGTATGGTTCAAATTTTTAGGGGAAATCATGCTTATGTTGATAATTTGTATTTTGAGTCAGCATCTATTGTTATCTTTTTTATGAAACTTGGCAGATTTTTGGATCGTACTAGTAAAGATAAAACAAAAGAAGCGATTCAAAAGTTAGTAAAAATAACTCCTGATTATGCAGTTGTTAAGTTGGATGGTGTTGAAAAACAGGTGACTCTTGATGCTATAAAGACAGGTGATTTGGTGATTAGCAAACCGGGTGAGAAAATTGCTGTAGATGGCGAAATTACCTACGGAAATGCTCATTTAGATGTGTCCTTTTTGACTGGTGAGAGTAAAATGGCAAGTAAAACCATTGGTGATAAAGTGATTGCTGGTAGTCTTAATTATGATGGTTATTTAGAGTATAAGGCTCAAAAGATTGGCAAAGATTCTACTGTTTCCCAAATTGTAAAATTAGTACTAGAAGCTACTTCTACTAAGGCTCCAATTGCCAAGCTTGCTGATAAGGTAAGTGGTTATTTTGTGCCTACTGTTATGGTGCTTGCTTTTGTTTCCTTTTTGGCTTTTTGGATTTTGGGTTTTGATTTTTCTATTGCTATTGAAACTTTTGTTACTATTTTAGTTATTGCTTGTCCTTGTAGTTTAGGATTGGCAACTCCTCTTGCGATTGTAATTAGTGAGGGTTTATGTGCTAGTCATGGTATTTTAATTAAAAAAAGTGAAATTTTAGAGCAAGCTTTGAAAACTACTACTGTTGTTTTTGATAAGACTGGTACTTTGACTTATGGTACTTTAAAAATTGCTAAAGTTATAAATTATAGTGATTTAGAAGAAAAGGATTTGTTACAATTAGTGGGAAGTTTGGAAGCGAAGTCTACCCATCCTATTAGCAAAGCTTTTTTGGATTACCTTGAACAACATCAGTTAGAAAAATTAGAGGTAGAAGATTTTGAATCCATTACTGGCTATGGGATTGTAGGAAAGGTTAATGGGCAAGATTTTATGTTGGGAAGTTCTAAAATAGTTTCTAAATATGGCATAGAAAATAGTCATTTAAGTGATGAAGGATTATTAGCAAGTGAGGGTAATAGTATTATTTATGTGATAAAAAATAAAGAAATTATTGCTTTGATTGGCGTGAATGATATTGTAAGAGATAATGCAAAAGGGGTTATTTCTAAGCTTTCTAAGCATAATATTGAGGCTATTATGCTAACTGGTGATAATGAACAAACGGCTAAGAAGATTGCAGGTGAAATTGGCATTTCTAAGGTTTTAGCAAATGTTCTTCCTGCTAATAAAGCGACTGTTGTGAAAGGTTTAAAGGATGATGGTAAGTTTGTTATGATGTGCCGGTGATGGGATTAATGATAGTCCTGCTTTGGCAAGTAGTGATATTGGTGTTAGTTTTAATAGTGGTACTGATATTGCCGCAGATGCTTCTTCTGTTAGATCGGAAGAGCGTCGTGTAGGGAAAGAGTGTTGGATCGAGT
>CAMSQT010000165.1 GCA_947062645.1 uncultured Clostridium sp.
GATGAGGCATTGTGACTGGAGTTCAGACGTGTGCTCTTCCGATCTTAAACTAAAAACACCAATAATTAAAATAATAATAATTGACATGATAATAGTTGCTATTTTATTTTTCATACTCTTCTCCTTTTTCTTTCGTCTCTTTCATTATATCATTTTTTTCTTTCAAAAACTAGTATAATCTCAAGTTTTTTTACAAATACTATTTAAAAATATTTCAGTAAAAATTAGGAGAAAAAGTATGGATTTAAAAAACATATTTAACACCTTGTTTGCTTACAAACCACCTGTAGACTACAACTTTAGTTTACCTGAAAACCTAGAAGCAACCACAAAATCCAATGCAGAAGTAGCAACAAGCCAAAAACAAAAGGCTGAAAATATCTTTCCTAGCCTAAGCGTAAACCTAGAATACATGAAAACCAGATACAATTTGCTAATTAATAGTGATGTCATTATGCGACAATTCACTATCAATGCAAGAGGTAAGCAATATAATGCATTTTTAGTCTACATCGATGGCATGGTAGACTCTAAAATCATGGACGAATTTATTTTACAACCTTTAATGCTTCGAAACAAAAGCAATTTATATGATGGGACACAAAACAAAGTCATTGCAGAAGCTGTTGCAAATAACATAACCGTTCGAAAAGTAAAAAAATTTGACTTAGCCAATTACTTAATGGGTTGTCTTATGCCACAAAATGCTGTTAAAGAAGTAACTGACTTTGATCAAGTTGCAAATGGTATTAACTCCGGAAATTGTGCTTTATTTGTAGATACTTTAAACGAAGCCTTTGACATTGAGGTAAAAGGTTTTAAACAAAGAAGCGTAGACAGTCCCAACAACGAAATTGTTATCAAAGGACCTCACGAAGCCTTTGTAGAAAATATTAGAACCAACACTTCATTACTAAGAAGAATTGTCAATAACGAAAATCTAATTATCGAAAACCTTGAAGTTGGAGAAATTACCAAAACCAAATGTGCTGTTTGCTACATGAAAAATATTACCAACACCGACTTAGTAAACGAAGTAAAATATCGCCTAAACAATTTAGAAATCGACTCTTTACTATCTGCTGGCGAATTAGAACAATTAGTTGTTGAATCCAATGCACTAGGAATTCCTGAAACCATTTCTACAGAAAGACCAGACAAAGCTGCTAAATTTCTGTTAAAAGGTCGTGTTGTTGTAATCGTAAATGGTACTCCTTATGGTATTATCATGCCTTCTATTTTAATTGACTTCCTAACCTCTCCTGAAGATACCAATATGAAAGTCAATTTTGCTAATTTCTTAAGAGGTCTTCGTTTCTTAGCTGCCTTTATTACACTTCTTTTGCCGGGACTTTATGTAGCTATCACCTCTTTTCACCAAGAAATTCTACCAACAGGTCTTCTATATTCCATTTTAGCTTCTCGAGAAAATGTGCCATTTCCTATCATTGTAGAAATTCTTTTGATGGAAATTTCCTTCGAATTAATTCGTGAAGCTGGTCTTCGTGTTCCTTCTGCTATTGGACCTACTATCCGGAATTGTTGGGGCTTTAGTTTTAGGGCAAGCTGCGGTTAGTGCAGGTATTGTAAGCCCTATTTTGATTATTATTGTTGCCATTACTGGTATTTCTTCTTTTGCTATTCCTGATTTCTCTTTCCGGATTTCATTTAAGATATTTTCGCTTTGCATTTGTCCTTCTTGGCTTCATGTCCCGGATTTTTAGGAATTGCTCTTGGCTTATTTGTTTATATTAGTTTAGTTTGTAGCTTACGTTCCTTTGGCGTTTCTTATACTACGCCTTTTGCTCCAACTACTAATTCAAATGGAAATGGCTATTTATTAAATCCTATTTGGAAACGAGAATATCGACCTTCTTATGTTGCTTCTAAACGTAAGCAAGAACAAGAAAAATTTTCTATGAAATGGAAATATCATAATAAATAGAAAGGGGAAAACTTCTTTATGACAAAATCAAAAATAGGTACGATAGAAGCTATCATGATTGTTTTAATTATTATTATCACCCATACCATCTCTTCTCTTCCAAGAGATATTTTAGTAAATACAAAATCCGCAACCATTATTAACTTACTTTTTGTAAGTGTTTTAGCCATTCTTTTTTCTTACTTAATAGTAAGATTAATGAAAAATTTTGGTGGTAGTGACATTATTGATATTTCAGCTTATTTAGGTGGAAATGTTTTAAAGACAATTGTTGGCATTATTTTTATTCTTTATTTTACCATTAGTTCTAGCCTCTTACTTAGAAACTTTTGTGAAAGTTTAAAAATTATCTATTACCCTATGACCAATACTGTCTTTATTGTTTCTTTATTTGTAATTAGCTTATGTGTAGCTAATCGCCTAGATTTTAACGCTTCTTTAAAAACGAATTTATTAATTGTTCCTCTTGTTTTAGTAAGTATTGTGTTTTTGTTTGTTTCCAATATGAATAAATTCGTTCCTGAAAGGGCTTTTCCTATTTTTGGTGACGGCTTATTTAATACTTTTGTATTAGGTCTTGGAAATCTAGCATCTTTTGGTGGAATTGCTTTTTTATATTTTTTGCCACCGTATTTAAAAGAACCTGAAAAAATGAAAAAAATAGCTCTTGTTTCTGTTGGAATCTCTGCTATTTACCTAATTTTATGTGTAGCAACCTTACTTTTTATGTTTTCCTTTTTTATTAATACCAATGAAATAACACCTCTTTATAATGCTACACGATATATTGAATTTGGTAGCTTTTTCCAAAGGTTAGAATCTATTTTCTTGTTAATTTGGATTTTAGCTTTTGCTTGCTACTTAAGCATTACTAGTAAATTTGCCATGGGCATTTTTAAAAAGTTGACCCATATTGAAAGTAAAAAGCCTTTAATTGATAAGATCGGAAGAGCGTCGTGTAGGGAAAGAGTGTTGGATCGAGT
>CAMSQT010000166.1 GCA_947062645.1 uncultured Clostridium sp.
GAAAGAACATGAGACAAGAAAAAGCAATAACTTTAATAGCTTTAGTAATAACAATAATTATTCTTCTAATTTTAGCAGGAATATCAATAGCAACACTATTAGGAGAAAATGGTGTATTAACAAAAGCACAAAGGTCAAAAGAAGAAACAATAATAGCAACCGAAAAAGAACAAATTGCCTTAGCATATAGTACCTGTGTAGAACAGGGAAAGAAAGTAGGAGAAGAAGAATTAGAAAAAGAATTAATGAATTATGATAAAAATGTAACAGTAGAATCATATACATTCGAAGGTTTGAAAGTAGAATATACAAAAACAAAACATACATATTTAATTGATGAAAATGGCAATATAACTTTAATAAATAACATAGAAATAGACAAAGAATTAACAAAACAAGAAATTGACGATAAGGAAAGCGTGCAAGCATTTGCAAATCCAGATAGAGGTTTTTACACACCTGTTTCAGTGGATATAAGCAATATAGTAGATATAGATTTCAAATGTAAGCAAGCTATCGGAAACGACCAAACAATATTACATTTAAGAATTAATATTGGAGAATTATCTGGAAATGTAAATTCAACAGGCGTAGACAAGGAATTTTCAGACGAACAATTAGAAGATTTAAATGCTATTTTTAATGTAGTAAGATCAAACAATTTAAATGCTATAGTAAGATTTGCTTATGATTTTGAGGGTAATGAAAAAAAAGAGCCTAAGGAATTTAACACCATAAAAAAACATATTAAGCAATTATCTAGTATATTTGAAAGTAATAAAGATGTTATTACCTGTATAGAAGCAGGATTTATTGGACCTTGGGGAGAAATGCATGATGGTGGTAAGTATGAAGACGATAAATACTATAAAAATCTAATAGAGGAATTATTAGCTAATACACCAGAAAGTATGACCATTAATGTTAGAAAACCATATTTTTATAAATTGGTTTTTAATACGTTAAATAATTCTTCAAAAGATAGATATAGACTAGGTATCTTTAATGATGGTTATTTGGGTAGCGAAACAGACTTAGGCACAATAGATGATACCATGTCAAGACAAGATTTTATAGATTGGATGAAAGAGCAGGCAAAATATACATATTATGGAGGAGAAGCTTCAAAAGAAGATGGCGAAGAAAATGAAAAGTGGAGTGATATCAAAAATGTTGTAGAAGAAATGCCACAAACACATACTACTTATTTAAATAGCGAATATAACATGGAAATACTGGAAAAATGGAAGAACCAAGAATATGAAAATTCTGAATCTACTTATCATAAAAAAACAGCATATAAATATATTAAAGATCACATGGGATATAGATTAGTCTTAAAAGAATCTAATATTTCAAAAAAAGTAAAACAAGGTGAAATTTGTGGAGTAAAATTAAAAATAAATAATTTGGGATTTGGCAATATAATTAGAAAGCAAAAAACATCAGTAATTTTAAAAAAGGACAACAAATATTATGAAGCAGAATTAAATATAGATGCAAGAAAATTTGATAGTGGAAAAATAAGTGATGTAAGTTTCTACTTCTATATACCTAATAATATAGAAATAGGAGAATGGGAAGTCTATTTAAAAATAGCAAGTAATGATAATTCGGATTATACGATTAAATTTGCCAATGACGATGTATGGTATTCAAGATTAAATGCTAATTATATCGGAAGAGTAAAAATAGAACAAAATAATGACACAGGAAAAAGTGAAACATTAAAACAAGCTTTTGTAAAAAATCCTAAAGAAGGTGTAGAAGGAACATTACCAGAAGAAGGAGAAACTAATAAAAACATACCAATTAAAGTAAATTATTACGTTTCCTCAACAGGACAATTAATTCATGAAAAAACAGTATATCTTCCAGCAGGAACAACAATCGACTTTACAAACCAAAGCAATTTAGCGGAACTTGATTTAAAAATACCAGATAATTATCAATTTAAATTTGCACAATCATTAGAAATAACAGGAAATTGGAATGGTTATAATACCATTACTATTCCAGAAGAAGCTAATAAAGCAGGATATATAATACAAGTTCATTTAGATGAGGGAGGTACAGCCAGTGTTAAATTAGAATATTACACACCGGAACCAGTGCAATTAATTGGCGAAAAAACAGTAAAAATACCACTAGGAACAACAATTGATTTTACAAATGAAGAGAATTTACGAGTGTTAGGAATAGAAATGCCATCTGGCTATCAATTTAATTTTGCACAAGCAATAGAGATATGTGGAAACTGGGATGGATATAGTAGCATTACTATTCCAAATGAAGCTACTCAAACAATGTATACAATATTAGTTCACATGAAAAACTAAATAAAAGTGATAAAAAATCATGATTTGGTATCTACTTTATCATGATTTTTTGACGTTTATGTAAGGAAAAAGAAGAACGCCTCCTGAGTGTTTTACATAAAATAGAATAAGGGCAAAATAAAGCCCTTTCAAGGAGGCATAAAGATAATGGAAAAAATACTAGAAGTAAAAAACGTAAGCAAAAAATACCAAAACAAAGAAGGAGAAGTACTAGCCTTACAAGACATTAGTCTAAGAGTCAATCGTGGAGAATTTGTAAGCATCATTGGACCAAGTGGATGTGGAAAATCAACTTTACTATCCATCATAGCAGGATTAGAAGAAAAAACAGAAGGGAAAATCTACATAGAAGGAGAAGAAACAACGGGAATATCACCTAAAATAGGTTATATGTTACAAAGAGATTGTTTATTAGAATGGAAAACCATTCTAAGTAACACCCTGTTTGGATTAGAGGTTAAAAAAAAGAAAAACAAAGAATCCAAAGCCTATGTAGAAGAATTACTAAAAAAATATGACTTATATGATTTTAAAGACAAATATCCAAGCGA
>CAMSQT010000167.1 GCA_947062645.1 uncultured Clostridium sp.
CGTATTTGCTTTTGTTAAAATTCCATTCTCTCCTGTTAATGTCGCAATACTTACTGCTGCTAAAATTAATAAAACAATTATCGTTATTACTAATGCAATTAAAGTAATACCTTTGCTATTTTCTTTTTTACTTCTTCTTAAACTCGTTTTATTTATCATTCTTTTCCTCCTTCTTCTTTTGTCTGTTCTTCTTAGTTTTTACTGTTATTATTTACTATTTTTATCATAGTATACATTGCTTTATTTCTATCTTATTTTTTTAACAAAGGTATTTAGTTTTCAATGTTCTACTATTTTTTAAAAATAGCCAATACTATATATTCAAATTATACTGTAAGCATTTTTGTTTGGCAAGCTTTTTTCTTAAATTTTATATTCAAAAAAATAATTTCATAAATTGAACATTTCCAAAAAACATCATGCAAAAAGGTTCATAATTTCTTCTTTTGTCATTTTACTAATAAATGATGTTTTAGTGCTAAGCATATTATCTACTAACTCTGCTTTTCTTTGTTGCAATTCGTAGATTTTTTCTTCAATGGAGTTTTTGGTAATTAGTTTATATACTTGTACATTATTTTTTTGTCCAATTCGGTAGGCTCTGTCGGTTGCTTGATTTTCTGTGGATAGGTTCCACCATGGATCATAATGAATTACCATGTCAGCTCCTGTTAGGTTTAGTCCGGTTCCTCCTGCTTTTAATGAAATTAAAAATACTTTTATATCTGGATTTTCATTGAATTCGTTGACTAGTTCTATTCTTTCTTCTACTTTTGTGCTACCGGTTAGTTTGAAGTATGGGATGTTTAGCTGTTTTAGTTCTTTTTCCATGATTTCAAACATGGAGGTATATCCTGAAAATAGTAAGATTTTGTGTCCTCCGTTTGTGGCTTCTTCTATGATTTCCATACATTGGTCTAACTTGCTACTTCCTTCTTGGTAATCTTCAATAAATAGTCCTGGATGACAACAGATTTGTCTTAGTCTTGTTAGGGCTGCTAATATTTGCATTTGACTTTTTTCATATCCGTTTATTTCTATTTCTTGGGCTAATTCTTGCTTTGCTTGGGCTAAGTAGTTTAGGTAGATACTTTTTTGTTCTTCTCCCATTTCGTTGTTTAACACGGTTATCGTTTTGTCTGGAAGTTCTGTTAGGACTTCTTTTTTATTTCTTCTTAAAACAAATGGTTCAATTAACATTCGTAATTTTGCCATGGCTTTTTCGTCTTCTTGTTTTACGATTGGTGTTTCATACATTGCTTTAAAGGTTCGGTAACTAAATAGGTAACCTGGCATGATAAAGTCAAAGATTGACCATAATTCTGATAATGAGTTTTCAATTGGTGTTCCAGTTAAGGCATATCTTGTGTCTGCTTTTATTTTTTTGATAGCTTTTGCGTTTTGGGTGTTGCTGTTTTTTAAGTATTGTGCTTCGTCTGCTATGATATAACGGAATTGATAGCCTTTTTCTTCGTATAACTCAATATCTCTTTTTAGTAAGTCATAGGAGGTAATCACTAAGTCGTAGCTGTCTATTTCTTTAATGTATCTTTTTCTTTCGGCTAAAGAACCTCTGATGACTAAAGTTTTTAGTTCTTTTGCGAATTTTTCTGCTTCATTTTGCCAGTTTAAACTTAAAGAACTTGGTGATACAACTAAACTTGCTCTTTTATTATTTCCTCCACCTAGTTGCTCTTGTCCAGGAATTATATTTTGGCTTCCTTCTGTATTTTGGATGTAGTCTACAATAATAGATAACATTTGGATGGTTTTACCGAAGACCCATGTCGTCTGCTAAAATGCCACCAAAATGATAACTGTCTAAAACTTTTAGCCATTTAAATCCTGTTTTTTGATAATATCTTAAAATTGGCTCTAAGTTTTGTGGTACTTTAATTTCTTCTTCTAGCTGTTCTTTATTGAGACTGTTTACAATTTTTTTGTAAGCGGTATTTTTTGTTACTTCTGTTCCTTTAATGCCTTTTAGTAATTGGTCTAGGTATAAGCTTCTGTTTACTGGTAATCTTACTTCTCCTTGTTCTAGTTCTTTGTAATCGATATCCATTCCCGTTATTAGTTTATTTAAGAAATCAATTTCTTTGTTTTCTTCTAAATCAATAAAGCTTCCGTCTTTTAGTCTATGGTATTTTTTCTTTAAGGCATATTTTTCCATGATTTGTTTTAATTCTTTGGTATCAATTTCTAAGCTTTTTAAATCAATGGATAATAAATCGTTTTCTACTTTAACTCCTAAGTTTCCCATTTTGGGCTGCCTGATTTGCTTGGTTTTAAATTTTTCGGTCGCTAAAACTTCAAATTTTTGCATATAAAGATTGATATCTTCTGTTAAGAATTCATATATGGTTTCGTCATTCGGTAAGATAAATTGTAAGTTTTTGCTATCAAACATAAAACCTGTTTTTCGAAATAGGTTTAAAAGTTTTGTTTCCATTATCATATTTCGCGGAAATTTTAGTTTTGTTTTTTCGTTTAAAGGATTGAATTTGTTTTCCCCATAACAAAATTCTACTTTAGCTGTTAGGTAATCCTTTTTGTCGAAATCTAAGTATAGTTTTGCCTCTAACTTTTGTGGTTTATATTGCTCAATTTCCTCTTCTGTCATATTCTCAATTTTAATGGCATCTTTTACTTTAGGAATCACAATGGAAAATAGTCCGAGTCAGTTCTTCTTTTCCTAATAATACTTCTGTCATATAATTTTGGCGAAACATTTCTAGTAACCTTAGGGTTGTTTTTTCAAATTCTTTGGTGCAACGATGTAATGTTTCTCCTGCTAAGATATATTTGTAGTCTTTTCCTTTCATGATGGTTACATTGAAGATTTCTATGTTTGGCAAAATG
>CAMSQT010000168.1 GCA_947062645.1 uncultured Clostridium sp.
TTAGTAGAAGATTTTACTGGTAAGTTACCAGATACGATTGCTCTTTTTTGTTCTTTGTCTAGTGAATCCATGGTAATTACTTTGGAATCCTCTAGATTTTGTATCTCAACATCATAAACATCTTTCATTTCGCTAATTGGTAAATATTCGATATTGTCCTTTTGGATAGCATGAGCATAAATTTTCTTTTTAGAGCCATTGATATTGATGGTATTTTCTTCAAAACCTATGGTTGCAATTTTTTTGTCATAGGTTGTAACAATTTGGTTTGACTCTTTTTCGTCATAAATGTGTTTATCGAAAAAGTTAGCAACATCTGATTTAGATAGATAAATTATGCCATCTTCAATTAGGATATCATTTTTTAGATTTGAGGTTACATTTTTATTGTTGATTACTAAATTTGTTTTTTTGTTTTTATCTAATACGATGTAGTCATTTGCAATCAGTAGTGCAAATGCTAATACAATAATAGCTAGTATCGTAAAAAAGATTTTTATGATTCTTTTCTTCTTTTTTTCAACATCTTCTTTTGCCATTCTTTTTGGTTGTTGTTTTGTTTTTTTTATTTCTTCTTCCATTTTTTCTTTTATCCTTTCTATTTTGTTATTCTTACTATAACACAAATCTTTCATTTAGCAAATACTTTTATGATTTTTTCATTTTTCTTAAAAACTCTTTTTTCTCATTTGTTATTCGATAAGACTCTAATGCCTTTTGCAAAGCTTTATTGTAAGTAAAATTGTCTAACTTAGCTATCTTTAAGTAGCTTATCGTTTCGTCATAAAATTTAATTAAACAAATAGATATTGCCCACGCAACTGCCATTTGCACATAATAATCAGTATTTAAAATAGTATCAAAAATTTCAAAATCTTTTTGTAAATAATCCTTTTCAATGTAAAAATCTAAAATCATAACAATACCAAATCGAATTTGAAATTCTTGGTCTGCCTGTAAATATTTTTGAAGTAACTCCCACATTTGCTCTTTATACTTTTTTGTGATTTTCAAACCGGCACAAAACACATCGCAAACTGCCCAATTATCAATTTTTGGCACAAATTCTTCTATGTGTTTTCCGGATAACTTCAAAACTCTCTTTTTCTAAGCCAATTAACATTCCTTGCAACATAATTTCTTCGTAATATTGGTTATCAATTTGTTTTAGAAGTTCTTCCATTTGGTGATTTTTAGCTAATTCTTTGGCATAACTTCTTAAAACAGGAACACGTACACCTATAATATTATTGGTTCCAGGGCATAATTTACTGTGAAATTCTTTATATTTTAAATCCGCTAATTGGAATAACTTTTCTTTGATTTTTTGCCTCATTTTTTATCTCCACTTCTTTTTTATCATTATATCATATGTTTTTAAATTTGCAATCTTTTCTAAATCATTGTATAATAGAAGCATCTTAAATGGGAGGTTCTAATGGAAATTTTAGATATAACAAAAAAAACAGATGAAAATAAACTAAAAGAATTTGCTAATGGCATGAAAAATGGAAAGCTTTGCCTCTTCCCTACAGAAACTGTTTATGGTATTGGTACCAATGGTTTAGACGAAGAAGCTGTTCAAAAAATTTATGAAGCCAAAAAAAGAGATAAAAAAAATCCTATCAATTTATTGGTAAGTGACATAACCATGATTGAAACCATTACAAAGGATATTTCTCCCTTAGAATACAAACTAATGGAAGCTTTTTTTCCTCGGACCTTTTACGATTATTTTAAAAAAGAAAAGTGTCGTTCCTAATCTTGTAACAGCTGGCTCTAATTTAGTTGGCGTGCGTATGCCAGCAGGTGAGATTGCAAGAAAGTTAGTTCAGTTAGCAGGTGTACCAATTGCAGCTCCTAGTGCTAATCTTTCTGGAAGTTTAAGTGGGACTAGCTTACAGGATTTACTGGAGGACTTTTCGAATTCTATTGATTTTGCTATTGATGGTGGTAAAAGTAGTTTAGGAATTGAGTCTACTATTGTTAGGGTGATAGATGGTATCCCCCACATTTTAAGACCTGGTAATATTCTTCCAGAAGATATTAAAAGAGTCGCTCGGAGATGTTGTGTTAGAAAAAAGTGATACTGCTATTTTACCAAGCTCCACTTTAAATCATTATCAACTAGATTGTTTGTCAACTTTGGTATATGATAAGGATAATGAAAAAATGATAAGTAAGATAATTGATTTGGCAAAGGATTATTCTTCCCCTGCTATTGTTTGTTGCCAAGAAAATGCGAAGTTATATCCTTTTCAGAATGTTATTACGGTTGCTTCTAGAAATGATTTAATGGCATATTCGAAAAATCTTTTTTCGGCTTTGCGTAAGGCTTCTTCTCTTCTTCCTGATATGGTTTTTATAGAAGGTGTAACAAAAGAGAATTTGGGAATTGCTATTATGGATCGATTAGAAGGTGTGTGTAAAAAGAAATTTTTTGGATAAAATTAGAGAGGAATTTTATAGGATTCCCCTCTTTTTATTTTTTCTTTAAATTAATCACAAGGTTTCATATCATTCATATAGAATTTTTTCTCAGCCAATTTATCTTGAACGCCACGAAGCGCCTCACCAAATCTTTGGAAATGAACAACTTCTCTTTCACGCAAATATCTTAATGGGTCTAAAACATCTGGATTATCACGGCAAAGGTCAATTAATTTTTCATAGGTAGCTCTTGCTTTTTGTTCGGCAGCTAAGTCTTCTTGTAAGTTTGCTATTGGATCTCCTTTACAAGCAATATATGATGCTGTAAATGGTACTCCTGCTGCTGATGCTGGGTATACGTCCACTCCATGGTCTGTATAATATGGTGCTAATCCTGCTTTTTCAATTTCTTCAATACTTGCTC
>CAMSQT010000169.1 GCA_947062645.1 uncultured Clostridium sp.
GATGAGGCATTGTGACTGGAGTTCAGACGTGTGCTCTTCCGATCTGATGGAACTTTTATTTTTGTTTGCATTGATGGAAGGCAACCACGGTTATAGCATAGGAACCAATCTTTTAGAATTACAAAACATATTTGAAAAGTATGGTGCCTATAATGCTGCTAATTTGGATGGTGGATCTTCTGCTACTATGTATTATAATGGCAAAGTGGTAAATAAAACGTCTACTCCAATGGGAGAGCGATATTTACCAAATGCCTTTATTGTAGAGAAATAGCTATAGTATTATTTTAAAGACACTAAGGTAGTAGTAACCGAAGTTCCATCAGTAGAAGCTAGAATTTTTATGGTATTTCCGCGAATCATTTCTAAATTTTAAATCATAACTTCCATAGGCAACAGCAGCGTCTTTTCCTTTAGCAATGTAAGGCACGTAATTACTATGGGCGTGTCTTTCGGTTACAACTAAAGTAGGAACTGCTAAAACTGCATTATATAAAGTAGAACTAATTTGACAATTTCCGGCCGCCTAGGCCTTTTTTCTTATTGCCATTTTTATCAAAAATATCTGCTTTTTGATACCCTTTACTAGTAGAAGATTGCCCTACAGTACCACAAAAAGAAAAAGTAGCCCCATTGTTAATAGTTGTTCCATTTAAAGTGTTACATGTAATAGAAATATTGTTTTGTCGAGCAGAGTCATTCGAATAAATTTTGGTAGAAAAGGTTGCAATTTGCTCTTCTGTAACAGGGGGAACGCCATTGTTTTGTGATTCTGTAATTCCTTGCTTTTCTTCGGGTAGATTGTTTTGATTTGTGTTATCTTCCTGAGGTTCATTGTTTTCAGTCGTATTAGTAGAAGTACGGTTTGCTTCATAATCATTTATTGGTTCAGAAGAAGTAGTATTTTGGAAGTAAAAGTAAAGACCAACACCGATTACTATCATTAATAAAAAAGCTATTATTAGCCAAGTTTTTTTGTTCATTTTAATCACCAAAGATAGTGTAACCAAAATTTATAAAATTATTGACTTTTTTTAAAAATAACAGTATAATTAATATGTATTATTTTTAAGAAGGAGAAAAATCATGCTAAAAAGAAACTGGAAAAGAATTGGAATGTTAATCTTAATCATTGCTTGCATTTTTAATATAATGGGAAAACTAATTCATAAACTTTCACTTAACAAAGAAATGGTTTATTCAGTAGAATATATGTATGAAGAACAAGAAAAACAAGAAAATCAAAAATAATACTTGAAAATTTGAAAAAAATATGTTATCATAAAAAACAGTCAAATTATTTTAACAAGAAAAAGAGGTGAACAAACAAAATGAAAGAAGGAATCCATCCAAATTATAACCAAACAACCATCACATGTGCATGTGGTAATGTTTTAGAAGTTGGTTCAACAAAAAAAGATTTAAAAGTAGACGTATGTTCAAAATGCCATCCATACTGGACAGGTAACTTAAGACAAGAAACCGTTGGTGGTAGAGCAGACAAATTTAAGAAAAAATATGGGCTTGCTTAAAAAAAGCATTAGCCCTTTTTATTTTGCAGTTTTTGAATATCAGTATCAGTAATATAATCATATACATCTAATTTGATTTTTTTATTCGTCAAAGGTAACAACAAAAAACCTTTTGGTGTTAAAAACACAGGATAGTTAAAAGAACGAAGAGATAGTTCAATGTTACTGTTGTTATTAGAGTCGTAGCCATAGCCAATTTCAAGAAAATTATTATTTTCGTCTTTTTGAAAAAGTAAAACATAAGGTCTAAAATTATGTGCTGGATCAAAAATTTCAAAAGTAGCTAAATATAAGTTATTAAAAGTGATATTTTCTAAAGAAAGTTGTTTGATATGTTTAATATCTAAAAGGCTCATTTTTCGGCTATCTTCATGCATGTAATTGTAATCTGCTAAGTCCTTTACAGGTGTACGATTAAAGTTGTTATTGAAATACAAATTGATGGTGTTTCCTAAATCATAGTCAATATAAGCTTGCATGTCTAATTTACCCCATAAAGTTAGTAAGTCTTCACTAAATTTGTTTTTTTGATTTGCGTCTAATAATTCTAAAATATAAAGGTTTTCAAAATAGCTATAATCAACAGAAGTTGCAAAACGTCCTTTTTTATATAGTTTGGTGTAGTCATATTGGTATTTTCTTTTACTAGTTTTTGTTTGTTGTAGATTATCAAATTTTCCCATGGTTTCCTCCCTGCATAATGCAATTATATCATGAAATGAAAAAATTGCAAACTAAAAAATAGGCGTCACAAAAGCAACGCCTATTTTTTGGTTTATGAAAAATTTTATACATCGGGGGTACAAAACTTTCCATGCTGACTATGCCGTCAGCCGTATCCTACTGGATACCGGTAAAAATTTTTCATTTTAACATCCTTTCTGTAACATAATAGGTGCAAGATTGGTTTTTAGGTTACTAAAAAATTTTTACAAGTATCATTCGAGATGTTTATCTCGAACATGTTCCTATTATACCATAAAACTTTACATAAGTCAATACGAGAACCAAAAAATAAATGTTAATTAGAAAAAATTAATATAAAATACTGATTATTTTTAAAAAATATGATATATTTAAGGTAGATAGGCAATAAAATGATATAATTTGCATATAATAATGATGCTACGCCTAGCATAAAAAAGTGGTGAATCCAGCCATAAATTGGAACTTAAAAAAGTGAGGTTAGAGACTAAACTCTAATCTCTTATTTTAATAAAAAATTGTCAACAGAGTTGATTTTTATTAAATAGTAATGAGATCGGAATAGCACACGTCTGAACTCCAGTCA
>CAMSQT010000170.1 GCA_947062645.1 uncultured Clostridium sp.
ATGAGGCATTGTGACTGGAGTTCAGACGTGTGCTCTTCCGATCTTATCATTTTTTCATCAGGCCATCCATCTACAATTTCTTCACAGTTGTTTTCATGCATCCATTCTTCTATCATTTTGTCTGCTCTATGTCTTGTTTTACATTCTTTACAGTCGATTAATGGATCAGAAAATCCTCCTACATGCCCTGATGCTACCCATGTAGTTGGGTTCATTAAAATTGCTGCATCTAGCCCTACATTATAAGGGTTTTCTTGAATGAATTTTTTTCTCCATGCTTGTTTTACATTGTTTTTTAGTTCTACTCCTAAAGGTCCATAGTCCCAAGTATTTGCTAATCCTCCATAAATTTCTGATCCTGGATAAACATATCCTCTGCTTTTGCAAAGTGCTACTAAAGTGTCCATTGATTTTACCATAAAAATTCCTCCTATCTTTTGCTAGGTAACCTCTTCATTTTCGAAACCAATCAAAAAACTTTCGGCCACTAGCAATATGTATAAAATATATCGCTAGGGACGAAAGTTTATTTTCCGCGTTTCCACCCTAATTCTTAAAATTTTTTTAGAAATTTTAAGCACCTTCATTTTATGATTACTCCAAAGCTCCCCATATGTATTCTATGCTGTTGGTATTCCACCATCACCAACTCTCTAAAGCCGAATAGCATATTTTTTCTTCTTCACCGTAATTATTAATTTTGTATATTATATTATGTGTATATCAAAAAGTCAATATTTTTTTTAAAATTTATTTGACTTTTTTATAAAATAGGTTGCATATTTTAAATAAAAACTGTATAATAGTTAAGTAATGAAATTTTAATTTTTAAATTTAGGGGTATAGTGTTAATGGTAGCACATCGGTCTCCAAAACCGCCTGTGAGGGTTCGAATCCTTCTACCCCTGCCATTTTATTTTATATTTTTTAATTCTTTTTATTTTCCAAAATAACAAAAAACAAAAAAGGTGAGGTGATTTTTATTTTTAAAAATTTCAAATTATTTTTCATGTTTTCCTTTATTTTAATATTCCTAATTCCTATTCTTTTTATACCTGTTTTCAGTAATAATCTATCTTTTGCAAACGGAAATAATAGTAATGGTGAAATTTTAGATTTTAATCCAAATGGTTTTGTTTGGCCAATTCCTCGGTTATACTAAAATTAGTTCCCCTTTTGGAAAACGTACTTCCCCTACTTCTCGGTGCTTCTTCTTCTCACTCTGGTGTTGATATTCCAGCACCTCCTCGGCAGTAAATTGATTGCTGTTCATGATGGTGAAATCACTTTTCGAGAGTTTTTAGGGGCTGGTGGTTATACTATTACACTTTCTTTTGCTAACTACAAAATTAGCTATTGTCATTGTGACCCTAATTGGATTGTGTCAGTTGGCGATAAAATTTCCCAAGGACAAATTATCCGGACAAGTTGGCCCTAAGAATGTTTATGGCGTAAAAGGTAATCCGTATTTTGATAGCCAAGGAAGACCTACAAATGGTGCTACAACTGGTCCACACCTTCATTTAGGAATTCGCATTGATGGAAAATATAGGAATCCTTTGAATTATTTCTAAAAGGAGCAATTGAGAACCGTCCCCAATTGCTCCTTTTTACATATCGTCTTCATTTTCTTCGTCACAACCATGACAACCATGGCAGTTACCACCAGAACAACCATCTTGACTATTTTTATTTTCTTCGTCTAATTCCCCTCCGCGTCCAGTCTAGTTCAATTACGTTTTGGCATTCTGGGCATTGTATTTCTGTTTTGTTTTCGTCTACATCAATAATGAATTCATAGTTACAGTATGGACAAACAATTTCAAAGTCGAAACCGTCTTCGCTATAAATGTCTTTTTCAATGTTATTAATTACTTGCTCCATTTGTCCTATTTTTGTTTCCAATTGATTTTGTACATCTTCTATTTTGTCCATTTCTTCTTGTTTGTATTCTAAGATATAGTCCATTTCTTCTAATACGATGTCTAAAAATTTTGTAAATCTTTCTTGGATATATTTTAAGTCTTCTTCATTTTTGATGTTTTTTTCTATGTCATCTAAAAAACTTTTATATTCGTTTTTTAATTTTCGCATTTTGTATTCACCTTTCTTAAATTCTTTCCATGTATTCACAAGTTCTGGTGTCTATTTTTAAAACATCACCAATATTTACAAATAATGGAACTTGGATTTCTAAACCAGTTTCTAGTTTAGCTGGTTTTCCTGAGGTTGTTGTTGTGTTTCCACTAAATCCTGGTTCTGTGTATGTAACTTCTAATTCTACAAATGTTGGTGGTTCTACGGCAAAGGTGTTACCTTTGTATGAAAGCATGGTAACTTCCATATTTTCTTTTAGGTATTTTAAACAATCTCCTAATTGCTCTTCGTTTAATGGCATTTGGTCATAGGTTTCATTGTCCATGAAGTAGTATAATCCTCCATCATTATATAAATATTGCATGGTTTTTTTCTCAATTTCTGCTGCTGGGTATTTGTCACTTGGATTGAAGGTTTTTTCTAAGGTTGCTCCTGTAATAACATTTTTTAATTTGGTTCTTACAAATGCTGATCCTTTTCCTGGTTTTACATGTTGAAATTCTACAATTCTATATACGTTTCCCTCCATTTCAAATGTGGTTCCATTTCTAAAATCTCCTGCTGAGTATACTGATGCCATAATAATTTCTCCTTTCCATTTCTATTTTTTCTATTATCTGTTTGTTTGTCTGTTCTATTTTACTACAATTTTCTGGAAAAATCAAGATTATTATGGCAATCGCTTAAAAATTTATGTACAAAGTGAGAAAATATAGTATAATGT
>CAMSQT010000171.1 GCA_947062645.1 uncultured Clostridium sp.
CCCAAGACGCCAAACGAGATGTGGAATTGTGACTGGATTTCAGCCGTGTGCTCTTCCGATCTGTATAATTTAAAAGGTATTTCCCCTCACACCAATGTGAAAAAAGAAACGTCCCCAATTGCACATTGAAAGGATAGAGATAAGTATGAAAAAGCGAAATTATAATAAAATAGATAGAATATTGGAAATGCCTCAAGAAGTATGTTCCAATACTCCTAAAGTGATTATAACAGGTTTTGACGAAATGATAATTGAGAATTTTAAAGGAATATTAGAGTATGAAGAATTTTTTGTTAGGATTAATACGCATATAGGGATTGTTAATATTAATGGTTTTAATTTGAATTTAGAAAATATGACAAATGACGATATTAAAGTGACAGGAAAACTAGAAAGTATAGAACTGGAAAGAACGGTGGATTAAAAAGGCAAAGCAAGAAAGGATAAAAGCAAAATGATAATAAAAATATTGATTGGTTATATAATTGGATATTTAAGTGTTAGTGTAGAGGGCTACTATATTGAAAGATTTATCAATATGTGTAGAAGCAACAAAATTACGATTTGGCATTTGAAAAGGAAAAAAGATGTGAATTTAAGCTTTCGAATGCAAACATATGATTTTAAAGAGGTTTGTCAAATAGCCAAAAAAACGAAATGTAAAATAAAAATAGAGACCAAAAGAGGTCTTCCTTTTGTAATGCAACGTTATAAAAAAAGAAAAATATTTTTTGTTTTGCTTATCATGATATTATTTCTAAGTATATTATCCTCAAATTTTGTATGGAATGTGGATATCCAAGAAGAGAATGGACAGGAATTAGAAAATATAGCTAAGGAAATTGAGGAAGCTGGATTAAAAATCGGAGAGTTAAAATCAAAAGTCAATACGAAAGAGATTATTAATAAAATTCGATTACAAAGAAAAGATATTGCGTGGATGGGAATTGAGTTAAAAGGAACAAATGCTATTGTAAAAGTTGTAAAAGCAGACGAAAAGCCAGAAATTATAAATGACGAGGAATACTGTAGTATCCTTTCAGATAAGGCAGGAGTTATTACAAAAATCAATGCACAAACTGGAACGGCGAATGTGAAAGTGGGGGATACCATAAGAGAAGGAGAAACTTTAATCAATGGATGGATGGAAGGGAAATATACAGGAATTCGTTATGTACATGCCAAAGGAGAAGTGCAAGCAAAAGTATGGCATACTAAATATAAAAATATGCCCTATCATACTACGGAAAAAGAGGAAACAGGACAAATTGAAAACAAATATAGCATAAATTTTAATAATTTTAAAATAAATTTGTCAAAAAAGCTTTCAAAATTTGAAATTTATGATACAATAGAAACGGAAAACAAAATGAAACTATTTTCAAACTTTTATTTACCAATTTCGATTGAAAAAACGACCTATAAAGAGTTAGTAAAAAAAGAAAAAAATTATGAAATGGAAGAAGCTAAAAACTTAGGGATAAAACAGTTACAAGAAGAATTAGACAACGAAATTGAAGACAAACAAGCAATTGTTGGTACCAATATTAATACTTATGAAAAAGAAGGAAGTATTGATGTTTATGTTACATATGAAGTTTTGGAAAATATAGGGACGAAGGAAAAATTAGTATTTTAGGAAGGAAGAGATTTTCAAATGGAAGAAAGAAGCCTTAAAATAACAGGAGCAGACAAAACATTTTTTAATAAAATAACCAGCACATTAACCAGAATATTAATTCCAACAAGGATAGGAATTAACGGTATGTTAATTTCCAGAAAAAGAAATAACATGTTAAAAAACTTTGAAGCCTATACCCTAGATAGTGAAAATTATGATAATGAAGAAATAGAAAAAAAATACGATGTCGCTTATGAAACTTATTTAGAAGCACTTGATAAATATGTGATGGACTCCATCTACAAAAAAGTAAAAAACGGGTCAGCCAGTGAATTTGAAAAAAATGCACTAGCCAAATACTATGAAGTAACTAGTTTAAAAGAGAGCGAATACATCGAATATAAATATAGAAAACAAAAATACCTAATTGAGTTAGACTACCAAGGAATTAAAGTAGAAGGAAAAGAAAAACTAGTAGAAAGATATAACAAATTCTATATATCTAAAATGGATACTTTATACAAAGCAATTCTAAAAAATTATTCTATCAAAATAGCAGACACTACTAGCAATTATGATTCTTCCAAAGAATGGATTTACACCAAAATATTCTATACCTTAGAAGAATATATCCAAAATATATTATCCTTAAAAATAGAAACTAGTTATGACGAAACCATAAAAGACGTTGTAACAGAATACGAAAAATACCAATCTTATGAAGTTGGAAAGCTAGACACCAAAGATAACATCGAAAAGAACATGGTATTATTAGGTATTAGTAGAAAGCTATTTACCCATAGCTTACCACTAATTGTTGCAGAGCAATGCTATGAAAAACTACTTAAAGATGCAAGAGTATTAGTACAAGACACAAAAATGGCAGCCAAAAGAGAAAGAGCTTATTCTATGTTAATCAACCTAATTGAAGATTATAATATCAAATTATTATCAACTAAGGTATATTGGGATACCCAAAAAGCAAAAGACGAATATAAAGCTTTTTGGAATCAATATAAAGAAATAACCAAACTAAAAGAAACAGACTTTATCGAATATGTAAAACAAAAAGAAATCCTATTTATGAAAGATGATATGAAAAAATTAGGAAAAGACAAAACCGATTATTCTAGATCGGAAGAGCACACGT
>CAMSQT010000172.1 GCA_947062645.1 uncultured Clostridium sp.
CCTAAATAATAAAGGAGGCAAGCCCTAAGATATATTGGGGTGAGAATGATTATGGCAGTAGTGGATTACGAAGAGGCAGTTAGAAACACAATCGAAAAAATGGAGGGAAGAGACTTGTATGAGTGGCATATAAGGCAAGTGGTTGAATACAATTATGCACTTCCCGACTTTGCACGGGAAAAGGTAATATCCATGTGCAAAGAGAAGCTAGGGATAAAACCTTAGTATTAGAGCCATCAAGGGGATACCTTTGGTGGCTTTTTTCAAAAATAAAAGTTCAATCCATAAAAGAGTTGCCACAACAGCTCTTTTTAAAATTCACCTTTTATGTATAGAAAACATAATATATAGCAAATAAAAAAGAAAGGTGGAGAAAAAATGGCACAATACATAATCAAAGGAGGAAAAAAGCTAGAAGGAGAAGTAGAAATATCAGGTTCTAAAAATGCCTCTTTGCCAATCATAGCAGCAAGTATCCTAAATCAGGGAAAAACCACACTATACAATGTACCAAACATACATGACACCCAAATGATGTATGAAATTTTAAGAAAATTAGGAGCAGAAGTTACCAAAAAGAAAAACAAAATTATAATAGACACCAGTAAAATTACAAAATACGAAATACCAGAAGAACTAATGAGGCAAATGAGATCCTCTGTCATTTTTGTTGGCGCATTAGTAGGAAGATATGGAAAAGTAACGTTTTCTTATCCAGGTGGATGTGACATAGGAACAAGACCAATAGACTTACATTTAAAAGCATTTGAAAAATTAGGTATAAATATTAACAAAAACTATGGAAATATTACCTGTACTTGTGATAAAATAGTAGGAGAAAAAATAGACTTAGACTTTCCAAGTGTAGGTGCAACTGAAAATGCAATCTTAGCAGCCTGCTTAGCGGTGCGGAAAAACAACCATAACAAATGCCGCAAGAGAGCCAGAAATCATTGATTTACAAAACCTATTAAACAAAATGGGAGCCAAAATCAAAGGAGCAGGAACTGACATAATAGAAATTGAAGGTGTTAAAAAGCTAAAAGATATTAGTTACAATGTTATGCCAGATAGAATTGAAACAGGAACTTTTTTATGTATGGCAGCTATGACAGGAGGGCATATCAAAGTAAAAGAAGTAAATCCAAACCATATAACACCAGTCATTTATAAACTAGAAGAAGCAGGATGCAAGTTAGAACTAGCCAAAAACCAAATAGAAATAATAGCACCAAAAAGATTAAAAGCAGTAGACCTAAAAACAACACCATATCCAGGTTTTCCAACTGATATGCAATCGGTATTTGCGACAGCCTTAACAACAGCCAAAGGAACTTCCATGGTTGTAGAAAACTTATTTGAAAACCGTTATAAATACACACAAGAACTAATTCGCATGGGGGCAAAAATCACAGTAGAAGGAAAAACAGCGGTAGTAAAAGGCGTAAGAAGGTTATATGGTGCCAATGTTAAAGCAACTGATTTAAGAGGTGGAGCGTCATTAGTAATGGCAGGTATGGTAGCAAAAGGAACAACAAAGGTAGAAAATATAGAGTATATTTTAAGAGGCTATGAAAGATTTGACCAAAAATTAAGAGATTTAGGTGTTACGATAAAGACTATCGATTGATGTAAATTTGTTAATCATGTTAATATATATTATTTTTATACGATGCTATAAAATAATATATATTAACATATATAAAATGAAATAAAAGCCAAGGAGGAAAAAAGATGGTAAGAGATCCATTTGAAGATTATGGACAAGCCTATGACAAAGAATTTGAAGAACGTCTAAAGAAAAGAAAAGCAAAAGAAAGAGAAAAAAGAATCCAAGAAAATAAAATAAAAAGACAAGAAAGTTTTGAATTAGATGCAGAAGACGTTATCAAAATGACCAATAAAAATAAAATGAAACAGCAACAAGCAAGAAAAAGAAAAATAAGCGAGCAAGAAAAAAGAAGACAAAGAAGAAACAAAAAAATCAAGCTAGTCTTAAAAATTATTTTAGTTTTAGGTATTCTAGCAGGTGGAATAACCTTTGCCATGATTTCGCCGATTTTCAACATAAAAAATATCCAAGTAGTAGGAAATAGTCAAGTAAGTAGTGAAACGATTAGTAGCCTATCACGGACTAAAACCAGAAGAAAACATTTTTCGTTTTTGGGGAGGACAAGTAGCAAGCAAAATTGAGGAAAATGCTTACATCAAAAAAGCAAAAATACATAGAAAAATTCCAAATACCATTCAAATAGAAGTAGAAGAAAGAACACACTATTATAGTGCAGAATTTTTAGGAAAATATGCCTACATTGGAAAACAAGGATACATCTTAGAAATTGCAGAGGATAGCAAACAAAAGATAATCTTACAAGGAATTTCTACACCAGAAGACCAAGTGGTAGAAAAAAATCGTCTAAATGAACAAGATATAGAAAAAATAGAAGATGTTATGAAAATAATGGGCGTTGTAAAAGAATATGAGTTAGACGGAAAAGCTACTAGCATTGATATTCATGATAAAAACAACTACAGCATCTACTTTGAAGAAGAGAAAAAAAGAGTGTACTTAGGAGATAGTACCAATTTAAGTAATAAGCTATTATATGTGAATGCCATTATGGAAGAAGAAAAAGGAAAAGCAGGAGAAATCTTTGCCAATGGCGATGTCAACCAAAAATTCAAAGTGTATTTTAAAGAAAGCTTAAATATATAAAAAGAAGAAG
>CAMSQT010000173.1 GCA_947062645.1 uncultured Clostridium sp.
CTTCTAAAATAGAAGCTCCTTCTTGCACTTCTAAAACTGAGCCATCCTTTAATGAAACTTTAATCATAAAAATTCCTCCTTTTAGTGATGTTTTGGGGACGGGGTCAAAAAACATCGCTTTGCTTTTTATATTTTTACTTTTTATAATAGGAGTGCTTTGTTTTTTGATATTTTTGTTCCCGTCGTCTTACAAAAAACATCAAAAAACACTCCTACGGATAATAATTTATCCATAGGAGTGCAAATATGTATGCACGGTTCCATCCTATTTTTTACTTAATTGTTTATGAAGATAACGGTTCTTTTCCGCCTAGCTTATTCACTAGGAACGTTTGAAGAGTTAGTTTTCGTGATATGTTTTCTTAGAATTAGCTTTCAGCCCACGACCAATTCTCTCTTTTTAAGTAACCTCTATCCTACTTTTCTCTTACTTGTTTTTATTTTTTTAGTTTACATTTATAATTTTAATTCATTTTTTAAAAAAAGTCAATAGAAATTGTTTACTTTTTAAAAATCTTGTAGTATAATGAAAGTATATTTGGAAAAAGACAGTACTTCTTTTTTCAAAAATGTGAAAAAAGAAACGTCCCCAATTGCACATGCTTCCATAGCTCAGTAGGTAGAGTGCTACCTTGGTAAGGTAGAGGTCACGGGTTCAATTCCCGTTGGAAGCCCCATAATTTATAAAAAGTAGTATTGTTTTAATACTACTTTTTTGTTTTTCTATTTTTTATGTATTAGTCAGTTTCTTGGAACATATTTTTTATCGCTTTTTTGCGAATTCTTTGGATTGCATTATCAACTGATTTAACAGGTGAATCTAATTTTTGTGCAATGGTTATATAACTGTCTCCTTTAATAAATCGATTTAATACTTGTTTTTCAAATTTGCTTAAATGCTTGTTTACTGCATTTTCTACTTCTTCGTAATATTCTTTTTTCATTACAGTTTCTAAAGGATCTTCTACTGTTTTACTATTAAAGGTATCGATTAATTCTACACTATCTTCTTCATTGTTATCATAGGCAGAAGTGTTTAGTGATAAATAAGAATTTAATGGCATATGTTTTTGTCTGTTAGAGCTTTTGATGGCTGTTATTAGTTGTCTTTCAATGCAAATGTTAGCAAAGGATTTAAAGGTGTTTTGTTTTTCTTCATTGAAGTTTTGAATTGCCTTAAATAATCCTATCATGCCTTCTTGTACAATATCTTCTTTTTCTGCTCCAATAATAAAGTATTTTCCTACTTTTACATTGACTAGTTTTTTGTATTTTTCTAATAAGTAAGATAGTGCCTTTTCGTCCCCTTCTTTGATTTGGTTTACAATTTGTTCGTCGCTTAGGGTTTCATATTGATTGCTTGTGTAATATATGTTTTTATTTTGCATATCGTGTTTTAAAATCCTCCAAATTGTGCTTTTTTCTTATTATATCCGTCATTTTCCGCATTGTCAAGCGGTTTTTTTAAGTTTTTTATCATTTTTAAAAGAACCTCTCTTGTACTAAAGCGGTTCTTTTATTTATAGATAAGTTATTATAATTCTAACTCCTCTTTTATCATGCTCCAGACATCGTCACTTTCCATACCCTTTTGCCAAGAGCCAACACCTGCTAGATTATTTTCAGTAATAAGAGAAAGTTTTGCTTTTAAAGATTCATTATCCTCAATCCATATTTGTTTTTTGTTTCCATTGTCGTTATACTCTACATAGTTTTGTTTTAAATCATTATCCCATTTTCTTTCTATACCATCTGGAATTACATTATTGGTATTTTTCATGGTAACTGTTTTGCTAGTTGCTTTTTCTTCTCCTTCTTTTGTCGTCCAAACTCTTGTATAAAATGGAATGGCTAAAATAATTTTATCAGCATCGATTTCTTCCGTTTGTAAAAATTTATTTAAACTTAATTTCACCCAATCATAACCTGCTGTAGTTCCTGGTTTTGTGCTAGATACCCCATATTGGTCATAAGCCATAAATATAATATAATCTGCAACATCTCCAATTACATGTCGATCAAAACACATTGACCATGTTTCTCCCCCATCTGGTGCTGTTACATCAACAGAAGTAACTAAGCCCATTTCTTTTAGTCTAGGGGTTAATTCAATGATAAATCTTGAAAACATGTCTTTATCTTCTTGTTTCATATTTTCAAAGTCGATATTGATACCATCTAATTTATATTTTACGCAAACATTTACCACTTTTTCGATTAACTTTTGTCTTTTTTCATAGCTATTCATAATATTTGATGTAATGGATAAGCTTTCTGTTGCTGCTTCTGCATTTGAAAACATTGGCCATACTTTATATCCTTTTGAATGCGCCCATTCAATATAGGCTTGTCCTTTTGCTCCTACATTTTCTTTAAAGTCTCCTTTTTCGTCTAGGTAGAAAAAGGCTGGTGATACAACATTTACACCTTCAATTTCTTCCTCATTTCTTTCTGGTGCAGAAGCATATTTTGAAAAATATTCCCATGTTAAATTAATTTTTCCATTGATTTGTTTTTCTTCTTCCATTGCTTCGCGAACTATATATTCGTTTTCTAATTTATCAGTTTTAACATAACCTACTTTTCCTTTTTGTGTTCTTACTTTTGTGTATCCTTTGTCACTAGATACTACAATAACACTTTCACCTTTTTTTATTCTGTCTACAGTTTTTGCAATGATATTAGTAGA
>CAMSQT010000174.1 GCA_947062645.1 uncultured Clostridium sp.
CATTAGCCGATAAATTAACCCAAATTGCGACAATTGCTTCTTTGGTGTTTACTAATATTATTCCTATTTGGATTTTGCTAATTGTATTTCTAAAAGAGTTTATTATGATTTGTGGTGCTTCTTTCCTTTATGGAAAAGATGTAGTTGTTTATAGTAAATGGTACCGGAAAGCTTGCTACTGTTTTACTTTACTTTGCTATTGTTATTTCTCTTTTACTAAAACAATACGAATTAACTGGAATTTGGGAACAACTAGATCTTGGTATTTTTGCCTTAGCTTTACTTTCAACAATTTTTTCTTTGCTTATGTATGTGAAAGATTTGTACCAAAAAGGGTTTATTGATAAACAAGATTTAAAAAAAGAAGTTACAATTGATAAAAAAGAAAAGAAAAAGAGAGATTAAAGATGTATTCTTTAATTCCCTCTTTTTTCTTTATTCAAAATCCTCAATTAATTGATTTAAATTTTGCTTACCATTTATTAAAATTCCTTTTTCTATTGTAATTTTATCTGTTTCTGGCAGGTACTCCGTTGTAATTCCTGTTACTTCTATTTCTTTTTCAGTGCCATCTTCTAATAATTGATAAATGGCAACTTGCCCTTCTTTATCTTTTACTAGATAATGCTCTTGGCAATTTCCTTGTTTTTCTTGTGTTAATATTACTTCATTCGTTGCAAAACTTTCTACTTTATAGTCTTTGTATTTTTCTTCTATCTCACTTTTACTTAAATTTACCATATCTTGTGGTAAATTTTCATACTCTTGCTTGGTATGGCCACATCCTAAAAAAACTGTTTTTGTTAGTAAAGAACAGTTAGGTGATGTTTTTTCTTCTCCGTGTATTAACTTTTACGGTATTGTCATACTCCATTTCTTCGTATTCGTCAGTACAGTCATCTAAAATTTCTTCTTGCGCTATTTCTTGTATTTTTAGTTCTTGCTCTTCTTTATGATTTGGCTGAAATAGTATAATTGCTGTAAATATGGCTCCTATTACTACCATTACTGATAATAAGGTGATAATTGTTTTATTCATAAATCTAACTCTCCTTTTTATACTTTTTAGTAGTATTTACAGGGTTTGTTAAATTTATGCAAATTTTTAATTTGTTTTCAAATAATTAGTTACTGCCCTTTTTATTAATTCATTATATTATTCATTCTTTACCTCAAATTCTTTCTTATCATTAACGTAAATCAAAATCTCACCTTTTTCATCTGTCCTATAAATACTTGCTCCTTTAACTTTAAGCCTTTCTATAACCGCTTTATTTGGATGTCCAAAATTATTATTCTTTCCAACACCAATTAAGCAAATTTTAGGCTCCACCTTGTTGATAAACGCTGTTGTAGACGACGTCTTGGAACCGGTGATGAGCAACTTTTAAGATATCTGCTTTTAAATTAATTTTCTTTTCTAGCAATAACTTTTCTGTTGGTTCCTCAATATCTCCTGTAAAAAGCATCGAAAACTGATTATAATAAAATTGTGTGACAATCGAATTATTATTTAAAGGATTTTCCTCCATCAAATTATTTTCTGGCCATAAAATATCAAAATAAATCCCTTTTTCAATTTGAATCCTATTTCCTCTTTTTACAACTGTTACCTCTATCTTTTTTTCTTTTACTAACTTAAGGAACTGTTGGTATTGTTTGGTATCTTCTTTTTGTTTTGAAATAATAACATTTTTTACCTTTAACTCCTCTATAACACTTAGCAAACCTGCTACATGGTCAAGGTCAAAATGGCTTATTATAATATAATCTAACTTTGTATAGCCTCTATCTAATAAATAAGGAATTACTGTCTTTTTTCCTACATCAAAGTCACTTGTTATGCTTCCCCCACCATCAATTAAAATTGTTTTATTTTTAGGTGTTACGATAAATGTACAATCTCCTTGACCTACATCAACAAAATAAATCTTTAAATTTTTAGGAATGAAACAAAAACTTAAAATAATAAGAAAAAAAACTATCATGATAACTTGAAAATATCTTTTCTTTTTTTGCCTCCATCGATATTGGAAAAGAGCAACCATATTTTTCAATCTTCTTTGACTTGTTGTAGGGCTTTTTTCTTGATAAGTAGAATACATGAAATAAAAAAACAAAACTACTAAAAAATAGCAAAAAATCCCGCCTATACTTGGCGTTGCCATATAAATTTTAGAAAATGGAAATCTACTAAAATTAGAAATAAAAATCAAGAACTCTAATCCTATTTTAACTGGCATTGAAAATGCCTTTACAAAAATACTAAGAAAACCTAAAATAATGATTGGTCCAATTACTACACTTACAAACAAATTCGTTATCAAAAAATAAGTCCCTATAGTATTAAAATGATACAGTAAAATGGGCAAAATAGCAATTTGGGCAGATAGGCTAACCGCTATTATCTCTTTTACTTTTTGAAATATTTTGTTTTTTGTCTGCACTTTTTTACCTTCTAATATTTTTAAAATAGTAGGATATAATAAAATAATTCCTATTGTACCTAGATAAGATAACTGTAAACCTACATGGGAAAGTAAAAATGGGTTATAGACTAAAATGGCTAATAAAGAAATAGAAATAGAAGTTAAAACATCATTTTTTCGATAGAAAATTTCTCCCCCTATCAGATCGGAAGAGCGTCGTGTAGGGAAAGAGTGTTGGATCGAGTGT
>CAMSQT010000175.1 GCA_947062645.1 uncultured Clostridium sp.
ATACTAGATGAGGAATTGTGACTGGAGTTCAGACGTGTGCTCTTCCGATCTAATGAGATAACCAAAGTTAATTATGAACCCTGGCATTATCGCTATGTAGGAGTGGAGGTCGCAAGGGAGATACAGGAAAAGGGACTTTGCTTAGAGGAATATTTAAATGTTATGTGAAAATACAATAAATAAAACTTTTACGGAACAAGAAATAAAACAAAAAGCAGATTTTATAGAAAAATATTTTGAAAGTGTAATAATTTATTAAACAGGGATGTAAAGACTGTCCCCGAATCCCCAAAGTAGGGATTTAAGGAACGTCCCTAAATCCCTACTAAGAATTGACAAAAAACTCAAACTATGTTAAGATAAATAACGCGCTTAACAAAGCGTGCCGAAAGCCAACACAAAAAGCAAGTGTTGCTTTTTTAAGTGGAAAACGTAGAAAAAAGCCTTAACCCAAGCTTTTTAAATGCAATTTCCAAGTAAGACACACAAAAAGAAAAAAGGAGGAAAAAAGAATGGAAAAAGAAGAAAACATACTAGGAACTGAAAAAATAGGAAAACTAATCAAAAAATTCTCAATTCCTTGCATCATATCATTATTAGTAAATTCGCTATATAACATAGTAGACCAAATCTTTATCCGGACAAGGAGTAGGCTATTTAGGAAATGGAGCAACAAACGTAGTATTTCCATTAACCATGATATGCTTAGCCTTTTCGTTAATGTTAGGAGATGGAGCCTCTAGCTACTTAAGTTTAAAATTAGGGGAAAAGAAAAAAGAAGAAGCAGCAAAAGGAGTAGGAAATGGAATTGTATTAGCTGTTATACTATCTATCATTTTATGTGTAGCAAGTTTAATCTTTTTACCACAATTACTAAATGTATTTGGTTGCACAGACAATTTAAGAGAATATGCCATACAATATGGAAAAATTATAGCAATTGGATTACCATTCATGATGATAGGAACTGCTTTAAACTCTATTATTAGAGCAGACGGAAGCCCTAAATATGCTATGACAACGATGGTTACAGGAGCAGTATTAAACACCATCTTAGACCCAATCTTCATTTTTGTTTTTAAAATGGGAGTAGAAGGGGCTGCCATTGCTACTATTTTTAGTCAATTTGTTACCTTTATTTTAAATGCCTGGTATATCAAAAAATTCAAGTCAATTGAAATAAGCAAAGAAGCTTTACAATTAAAACTAAAAGTAGCCAAAAAAGTATCAGCATTAGGAATTAGTAGTTTTATTACACAAATGAGTTTTGTTGTCGTTATGGCATTTGAAAATAACTTACTTGCCAAATATGGAGCAGAATCTAAATTTGGTGCAGAGATTCCAATTACAGTTTTACGGAATTGTTATGAAAATAAGTCAAATTTTAAATAGTATAATCATAGGAATTGCTGCAGGTTCTCAACCTATTTTTGGTTACAACTATGGGGCAAGAAAATTTGATAGGGTAAAACAAGCTTTAAAAACAGTATTAGGATTAAGTATTGTAATTAGTACAATTGCGTTCATTTTATTCCAAACCATACCAGACAAATTAATCTCAATTTTTGGTAGTGGTGACGAAAATTATATGGAATTTGCATGCTTAGCATTTAGAACTTATCTATTATTATGTATTTGTAATGGAATCCAAATTCCATCTGGTATTTTCTTCCAAGCGATTGGAAAAAGTATCAAAAGTGCTATTTTATCGTTATCAAGACAAATCTTATTCTTAATACCAGCTTTAGTTATATTAGGTCACATGTTTGGCATTATGGGAGTGTTATCTTCTGGACCAGTAGCAGATGGATTAGCATTTGTAGTAGCAGGAATTTTACTAATATTAGAAATTAAACATTTAAAACAAGCAAACGGAAATAGTCAAACTTTAGTAGACGATACTAGCACAGATAATAGACTAGCTAGTAAAATGGTAATTACCATTTCTAGAGAATATGGTTCAGGTGGAAGATATATTGGAAGATTGATTGCTGATAAATTAGGAATTAAGTTTTATGATAAAGATTTTGTCATAGAACTTGCCAAAGAAACAGGATTAGCAGAAGAATATATTGAAAGCAATGAGCAAAAAAGAACCACTTTAGCAGGTCTTAATAATGGCTATTATACAGGATTAGATAATAGTGATGACTTGTTTATCAAAGAAGCAGAATTGATTAAAAAAGTGGCAAATAAAGAATCATGTGTCATTATTGGCAGATGTGCCGACTTTATCTTAAAAGATAAAGCAAATGTTATCAAAGTATTTGTGTACGCAAGCAAACAAGATAAAATTAAAAGAGCAACAGAAATTTATGGTTTAGATAAACAGAAGGCAGAAAAGGAAATTAAAAGAATCGATAAGCTAAGGGCAAATCATTATAAACATTATACTGAAAAAAATTGGAGTGACCATGGTAATTATGATATTTGTATTAATAGTGATACCTTAGGTGTAGAGAAATCAGCTGACTTAATTTGCCAAATGGTACAAGGAAAAATGTAACACAATTGTAATATAAATGAAATAAAAAGAAATTTCCTTGGAGGGAGTAGGGTTAGAAAAAACCTACTCCTATTTTGTTGCAATTGCAACAAAATCTTTTTTCTTTTGTGATATAATTTCGAGATCGGAAGAGCACACGT
>CAMSQT010000176.1 GCA_947062645.1 uncultured Clostridium sp.
CTTCCGATCTATATGGTAAAACAGCTTTAGTTAAATAAAAAAAGGAAAAAATATTAGTCTCGAAAGTATCACGAAGTTGCTTAGCAGTAATATCCAAAATACTATTTTGAGGAAATTGAACACCACAATTATTAATTAAAACATCAATCTTTCCAAAAGTTTGCAAAGTATGCTGAACAATCTGTGACGAAAAGCCTTCGTCTCTTAAATCGCCAGCTAGTAAAAGACAGCGACGTCCATACCCTTCTACTAGTTGTTTTGTAACATTAGCATCTTCATGCTCATTTAAGTAAACAATTACAATATCGGCTCCTTCTTTGGCAAACAAAACAGAAACAGCTCTACCAATTCCGCTGTCTCCACCAGAAATAATAACAACCTTATCTTGTAATTTTCCACTTGGAATATAATTTTGATTGTCAAAAATAGGAGGAGGAGTCATAAGATATTCTAAACCGAGGTTGTACATCTTGATGTTGTTTTGGAAAAGTAAGAGGAGTTCTTAAATTTTGATTCTTAAAACCAATGTATGGATATTCTGGGTAATTGTAAAAAATGAAAACCATCTCCTTAAAAATAATCTTATACATAGTATATAAAAAAATAGTAAATTTATGCTTTCATTTTTGCATAAAATATAGTATAATATTAGCATTAGGAGAAAAACATGAATACAATTTTAGGAGAACTTGGTAAATCAACAAAATTTATTGATATACTAAAACAAATCGAAAACAAAACAAGTCCGGTAGCAATATCGGGCTTAACTGACGTAGGCGAAATTCAAATAGCAGTAGCAATTCATGAATTTGGAAAAAAGCCAATTTGTATCTTAACTTACAATGAAATTCAAGCCAAAAAACTATATGAAGACCTCCAATACTTTACTCAAAACGTAGTACTATTTCCCAAAAAAGAAATTGTAACCTATGATTACATAGCAGAAAGCAAGGAATTACCATACCAAAGAATTGAAACCTTAAACAAAATAAAAGCCAAGAAAAATTTAATAGTAGTAACCACAATCGAAGCAACCATGCAAAAATTGCCAACTAAAAAAGCACTATATGATGGGGAAGTAAGCTTTGAAGTAGGAAAAAGTTATTCGCTAGAAGAAGTCAAAAAAAAGCTAGTAAAACTAGGCTATGTAAGATGTGACTTAATAGAAGGAAGAGGGCAATTTTCTATCCGTGGGGGAATTGTAGACATAGCAAATAACGAAGAAATAGGAATTAGAATTGAATTTTGGGGAGACGAAGTAGATTCCATTCGAAACTTTAACATAACAACTCAAAGATCAATTAAAACACTAGAAAAAGCAGTCATTTATCCATCCCATGAATATATATTAGAAGACACGATAGAAAACATTTGTAAAAAAATAAAACAAACAGCAAACAATCCAAGTGAGCAAGAAATAATAGAAGAAGATATCGAACAAATCAAAGCAGGAAATTATATTAGCAAAATAGATAAATACTTTTCTTGTTTTTATGAAAAACAAGAAACCATATTAGACTATTTATCAAGCAATTATTGTATATTTTTAGACGAAATAGGCAAAATAAAACAAAGAGCCACAAACATATCCATCGACAACAACAATTTAAGCAAAGCTTTACTAGAAAAAGAAAAAATAGTACCAGATGCCATAAACGAATTATTAACCTATGAAAAGATAGAAGAAAATCTACAAAATAAGCAAATTGTGTATATAGAAAAACAAGACATAGAAAACAAATTGCTAAGTGCAAAATTCAAATTTCCTTATCGTGAAGTAAATTACTATAAAAGTGAAATCGAAAACCTAGTAGAAGATGTAAAAAAAGCTATCCAGGAAAAGAAGAAAATATATCTATTAGTGGATACTAAGGAAAAAGCTAAAAAACTGCAAAGCCTATTAAACGAAAAAGAAATCTTTAACAAAATAGAAGAAAAATTAGACCAAACTATAATCGTAAAATCAGTAGAAAATATTGTAACCATCACAATAGGTAAGTTATCTGCAGGGTTTGAAGCTTACGACCAAAACCAATTAGTAATAGTGGCTAATGACTTAATTGATGGCGAAAAACGAAAGAGAAAAGTGACAAATCAAGCCTTTAAAGAAGGCGAAAAAGTAGTATTTTCTGACTTGAAAATTGGCGATTATGTAGTTCATAAAAGATATGGAATTGGCATTTACATTGGTGTAAATACCATCAAAGCAGATGGAACTATCAAAGATTACATCAAAATCAAATACAAAAATGACGATATTTTGTACATTCCAACCAGTGACTTAGACGCGATTCGAAAATATATAGGAGGAGATGCTATCCAGCCTAAAATCAATCGCTTGGGCGGAAAAGACTGGGAAAACACCAAAACAAAAGTAAAAAATAACTTAAGAGAAGTTGCCAAAGAATTAATCGAATTATATGCCAAAAGAGAGAAAATACAAGGATTTAGCTTTAGTAAAGACACACCTTGGCAAAATGAATTTGAAGCCCAATTTCCTTACCAAGAAACCGACGACCAATTGCGTTGCATTGAAGAAGTAAAAAAAGACATGGAAATGGTAAAACCAATGGACAGACTACTATGTAGATCGGAAGAGCGTCGTGTAGGGAAAGAGTGTTGGATCGAGTGTA
>CAMSQT010000177.1 GCA_947062645.1 uncultured Clostridium sp.
CCATACTTTTTTATAAAAAAATAGAAAACAAAAAAGAGTCTATGGAAGGCTATTGTTATGACTGTGCCAAAAAAGAAGGTATCAATCCAAACGAAGTATTAGCCAAACAAAACGACATCTTATCCAAAGACAAAGTAAACTTAAATAATATGACCAAACAATTTGAAAGCATCTTTAAAGACCTAGCAGAAAACATTAACCTAGAGGATATTGAAAATATTGAAGGTGCCATCACATTTGAAAATGTAGATTCAGCTGATGATGAAGATGCTCCTAAAATAGCTGGAGCTGCTATCCCCCTTGGTTCCATCTTTTCTAATATGTTTCCTAATGGAAACCATAAAGATAAAGAAGAACAAGAAGAACCAATAGGTGGTAGAAAAAAAGTAAAAGTTGAAAAGAAGAAAAACACTAAGCAAAGTAAAAAGAAAAAATTTTTAGATACCTATGGAACTAACCTAACAAGCAAAGCCAAAAACAATGAAATTGATATTGTCGTTGGAAGAGATAAAGAAATTCAAAGAATCGTTCAAATCTTAAATAGACGTTCTAAAAATAATCCCTGTTTAATTGGGGAACCAGGTGTTGGTAAAACTGCAATTGCACAAGGTTTAGCAATCAAAATTGCCAACCAAAATGTACCTGCTAAACTTTTAAACAAAGAAGTTTACTTGTTAGATATGACAGCTGTTATTGCTGGAACTCAATTTAGAGGACAATTTGAGTCAAGAATGAAGGGAATTATCGACGAATGTAGAGAATATGGAAACATCATTTTAGTAATTGACGAAATCCATAATATCATTGGTGCAGGCGATGGAGAACACTCTATGAATGCTGCTAATATCTTAAAACCTGCCCTATCTAATGGCGAAATCCAATTAATTGGAACCACAACTTTAAAAGAATACAGAAAATACATTGAAAAAGACTCTGCTTTAGAAAGAAGGTTTCAACAGGTACTCGTAGAAGAACCAAACATTGATGACTCTATTGGTATTTTGGAAGGAATTAAAAAATACTACGAAGAATATCATAAAGTAAAAATCTCTAGTGATGTGATTCGTCAAGTGGTTATTATGTCTGAAAAATATATTCATGATAGATTTTTACCAGACAAAGCCATTGATATCTTAGACGAAGCTTGTTCTAGAATTAATTTAGAAAACAAAGAATTATACAAACTAGAAATGCTAAAACAAGAACTTACCAAAGTTCAAACAGAAAAAGAAGAAGTAATTGCAGCTGATTCAACGGAAGACTACCAAAAAGCTGCCGACTTGAAAACGCGTGAATGTCAATTAATTGAAGAAATTGATAAATTAAATAGCAAGATGAAATTAAAACAAATCACCATACAAGATATTGCCAATGTGATTGAAAGTTGGACCAAAATACCAGTAAAGAAAATCACAGAAGCAGAAACACAAAAACTATTAAACCTAGAAACTAATCTTCATAAAAGAATTATTGGACAAGAAGAAGCTGTTAGTAGTGTTGCAAGAGCTATTCGTCGAAATCGTTCTGGCTTACAAAGTACCAAAAGACCACCTTCTTTTATCTTTGTTGGACCAACTGGAGTTGGTAAAACAGAGCTTGCTAAATCTCTTGCTTATGAAATGTTCGGTGATGAAAATGCCATGATTCGAGTGGATATGTCTGAATATATGGAAGGCCATTCTACTTCTAAGCTAATTGGCGCACCTCCAGGATATGTAGGCTACGACGATGCTGGGCAATTAACTGATAAAGTAAAAAGAAAGCCATATTCTATTATTCTTTTAGATGAAATTGAAAAAGCACATCCTGATGTATTTAATATCTTACTACAAGTATTAGATGATGGAAAATTAACTGATAGCCAAGGAAATTCTGTTAGTTTTGCCAATACCATTATTATTATGACTTCAAATGCTGGTTCTAACCTAAATAACAATTCTATTGGTTTTGGTGGGCAAACGATTAATAAAAACAAAATAATAGATAGTTTAAAAGATGTATTTCGCCCTGAATTTTTAAATAGAATTGACGAAATTGTAGCATTTGATAGTTTAAATAAAGAACAATTATTACAAATTGTTGATTTAATGCTAAAAGACACCATGAAGAATTTGCAAGAAAAAGATATTAATCTTGATATTAATAAAGAAGCAAAAGACTTTATCTTAGAAAAAGGAACCGATGTAAAATTTGGTGCAAGACCTTTAAGAAGAGCGATTCAAAAGTACATTGAAGACGAACTAGCTGAACTAATTTTACGTAGTGAACTTTTAGATGGAAATACAGCAATTGTTACTTTAAAAAATGATAGCTTAAATTTTGAAATAAAATAGGAGTAATTTAATTATGTTAAAACATGTACCCAATATCTTAACAGTGATTCGACTTTTATTGATACCATTTATTGTATTTTTTATCCTTACAGAACATTATATATTAGCTTTTATCTTTTTTACGGTATCTGGTATTACGGATATTGCTGATGGCTTTATTGCTAGAAAATTTAATTTAGTTTCTACTTTCGGAAAATTGATGGATCCATTAGCCGATAAAGATCGGAAGAGCACACGTCTGAACTCCAGTCACAATGCCTCATCTCG
>CAMSQT010000178.1 GCA_947062645.1 uncultured Clostridium sp.
CTAACAGAAAAGTACAAGAAGAAAATGAAAAATTCGCAATGAGGGTATACTTAAACAGAATTGGATTCATAGGAGATGAATATAAAAATTATAGGGAACACCTATATAAACACCTAGATGGATGTGCAGCATGGAGATATGGACCAAATGATCCAAGATATAAGAAAAATAAAAAGGAGGCGAAGATATCATGAAAAAAGAAATGATATACATAGCATACGGAAGTAACATGAATATAGAACAAATGAAAAGAAGATGCCCAAAGGCAATACCAATAGGAAAAGGAATACTAAAGGATTACAAACTAGTATTTAAAGGTGTAGCAGATGTAATAAAAAGCCCAGGAGATGAAGTACCAATAGCAATATGGAAAATAACAGAAGAATGTGAAAAAGCACTAGACAGATATGAGGGATTCCCACACCTATATAGAAAAGAATATGTGACAGTAGAAGTAGAGGGAAAAGAAGAAAAAGGAATGGTCTATGTAATGAATAGAGGAAATATAGCACCACCAAATTACTACTACTATAATGTAATACACGAAGGATATAAAGACTTTAAGATAAATAAAAATGCACTAGAAAAAGCATACAGAGAAAGTTGTAAATCAATAAGAAATGAAGCATAGAAAAAAGCAATGGGTACACACAGCCCTATTGCTTTCGAGTTAAGCTTATTTATTTTTTTCATATTGAACATCTTTGAATAATGGATTATGAAAAAACTCATATAATTCAATATTAAATGCTTCACATATATGAAGAAGTGTGTCAAGTTTTAAGAGTTCTACTTTACCAAGCATAAAATCATTTAATGTATTAGAAATTCCAGCAAGATTAGTAACCGCATTTATAGTTTTGATATTATTTTCTTTCATTAATTCTAAAATTCGTTTTCGTATTGCTTCAGATAATTGCATAATTGCCATACCTCCGAAAAAAGTATAACAAAGGTATAAATAAAAGGTTTCGAACGCAACCGAAAAAAACGGATAAAACCGAAATTATAAAATATTTATAATCCATATTTTTTTAGTATATAATCAAAGAAATGTTCCAATTCATATTTTGCAGAATTAGGTAATTTAGAAGAAAGAATAGGAGCAGGAATAGTTAGTTTTGAACTTTTCTTCTTTTCTCGTTTAAAAACAACCCTTTGTTTATCTAAATATAATTTTTGAATAGAATAACCATTATCAAGCCAACTATTGGAAAAAAGACCTGTTCCCTTTCTATACCAATAGCATGAGTGCTTATAAGCAGAATCACAAAGTTTAGATTCAAGAATATTTTCGATATCTTTGAATTTTAAAGCAAAGGTTTGTTTATTACAATTTGCAAAATACTCAAATAAATTTTCATAAATACTCTTTCGTTTTCGTTGTTTTATATTATCAGCATTTTGGATGTCATTAATAATCTGATATACATCAATATCACGCAAATGCATCAAATCAGAGTCAACAAACAAAATTTCATCTTCTATACAAAATTCATGCACATAAGCCATATTCCTAATAGTTTTATCTTTAGATAATTTTTTAAATATAATCCTACGAGATTGGTCAGGACTAATTTTTTTATCACAGTAATAACATTTTCCATCTTGTCTATCCCATACAGATTTATATTTGCCACTAACTTTTAACATCTCTTGAGAATCCAATCTATCCATAAAATAATCAGGGTCAAGGAAAATATTTTTTTTTGTATCAATTTTTTTATGTTCAACTAAAACAACATCCTCTAAATTAATAACTTGAACATTTTTATTTGTTGTTAATGTAAAATTCTGTCTACCTAAAGAATCCTTATACCAATATTTGTTTATTAACATTTTAGTGTCTTTTTTTGGATAAATATTCTTCATAAGCTTTAACAAAAGAGCAGAAACTAAAATATCAATATGCTTAAAAATTTCAGCAGATTCTTCGACACGATGATATGAAGCCCAGCCATGTAACTTTGCATTAATAGATTGAATTAGTTTTTTTTGTGACCATTTTGTTTCTGGATTAAGAATCAGTTCTTCCAAATCTCTTTCAAAATTGCTAACAGCCTTTTCAGATGGAATGCAATAGACATGACCATTGAATCTACAATAAAAGCGTGATAGAAAATCAAATCCATTATTAATATGTTCTATATGTGTTTTTTTTGATGATAATTCTAGACCACGAATAGCAAGAAATTCTTTAATAGCTTGTAGATATTTTTCCGCTGCTTCTTTTGAACGAGCAGAAATACAAATATCATCAGCGAATCTAACAGCATAACCATCAAGATAATCAATATGTTCTTTGTCATCTTGTAAATCATAAAGCAATTTTTGAATACCATCTAAAGTCATATTTCCTAACAATGGAGAAATATTACATCCTAAAGAAATGCCAGTATCAACAGGAAATATTTCATTATTGAAAACAATTCCAGCCTCAATAAATTCCTTTAGAACATGCTTATTCATTGGAATATTATCTAATAACCACTTATGACTAATAGAATCGTAGCAAGATTTAACATCACATATTAAAAACCATTCTGGAGCATTAGGCTCTTTTAATAAATCCATAATAAGTGAATGAGCATCTAAA
>CAMSQT010000179.1 GCA_947062645.1 uncultured Clostridium sp.
ATGAGGCATTGTGACTGGAGTTCAGACGTGTGCTCTTCCGATCTATCATTTTTATCAAAAGCCAATTAAAATCATCCCTTCAAACTTAAAAGTTATCCACAGAATTATCCACAAATGTTGATAAAACGGTGGTAATTTGCAAAAACAAAAACCAATTAATACGAACATAAATTCCTTTATTTTCAATAAAAATCGCTCCTAATTTTTTACTCCCTAATCATAACAGATTTTTACACAGAAAGTCAACAAAATGTGGAAAAAATTTTAAAATCACTTGACTTTTAACTAAGTTTTGCGGTATAATTATCCTACTTGTTAATTTATGAAAACAAATTTAAACAAATTTGAAAGAAAATAAAAGCAAACAATAGGAGGTGTAGGGAAACATGAAAAGAACATATCAACCAAAAAACAGACAAGAAAAGAAAGAACACGGATTTATGAAAAGAATGAAAACAAGAGCAGGAAGAAACATCTTAAAAGCAAGAAGAGCAAAAGGAAGAAAAAAATTAACAGCGTAAGTTAAGCAAAAAAAGAAAGGCCGCAGAAACTGCGAGCCTTTTAGCATAACTTTAGAGTAGGAAAAAAACATGAAAAAAACAAAAATGTTGAAAAAAAACTATGAATTTAGAAACGTTTTATCAAAAGGAACCTATTATTCAGGAAAATACATAGAAGCCTTTATCCAAAAACAAAAGCAACAAAAGTTAAACTTTTTAGGCATAGCCGTAAGCGTAAAAGTAGCAAAAGCAGTAAAAAGAAACCATATAAAAAGACTCATAAAAGAAAATTATAGAAACAAGGAAGAACAAATAAAAAGTGGAAATCGTATCGTACTGCTATGGAAAAAAAAGGCTAACATTCAAGAGGCTACCTATCATAACATAAAAAAGGACATGCAAACAATTTTTGATAAAGCTAACATAAATAAGGAGTAATATGAAAAAATTACTAATATGGCTAATAAACGGATATCAAAAATATATCTCAAAAGCTTTAGAAAGTAAAAACATTCATTGCAAATATTATCCGACCTGTTCACAATACACTAAAGAGGCCATACAAAAATACGGAGCAGGGAAGGGAGCCATCAAAGGAATAGGAAGAATCTTAAGATGTAATCCTTTCTCAAAAGGTGGATATGATCCATTAAAATAAAAATTAGGAGGAATTTAAATCCATGTTTGAATTTTTGGCAAGTCTCTTTGGATACTTATTATCCATTTTATATAACCTAGTAAATAACTATGGTTTAGCCATTATCTTATTTACTATAATCATAAAACTATTACTATTACCATTATCAATAAAACAACAGCGTACCATGAAAAAAAGTGCAAAAATACAAGAAAAAATGAAAATAATCCAATTTAAATACAAAAATGACCCAGAAAAAATGAACCAAGAAGTCATGAGTCTTTATAAAAACGAAAAAATGAGTCCATTTAGTGGTTGTTTAACCGCAATAGTGCAATTTTTATTATTACTATCCATCTTTTACCTAGTAAGAAACCCACTAACCTATATGCAAAAAATACCAACAGACAACATCAATAAATATGTAAATCAAATGCAAGAAGAGGGAAGAGAAGTAAGCAAAGCTTACCCAGAAATAGACGTTATAAGAGAAGCAAACTGGTTAAAAGAAAAAAATCCAGAAGATGTAGATATAGATAAACTAAGCATCCAAATGAACTTTTTAGGACTAGATTTAAACAAAGTACCACAACAGAACATGACAGACTACACCGTATATATCATACCAATTCTATATATCTTATCATCCTTTATCTCAATTAGAATGACAACAGCTATGCAACAAAAACAAAACCAAGCTAAAAAAGAAGAAATCATCGATGGAAAAACAGGAGAAACAGAAGAAAACAAAGAAAACGAAATGGATGCGGTAATGCAAACCAACAAAATGATGTCTTGGATGATGCCTATTATGTCAATATCTATCGCCTTTGTTGCACCACTAGGATTAGCACTATACTGGTTAATGAGTAACCTTCTTATGATTTTAGAAAGAGTTGTTTTAGATAAATTTATCAAAGAAGAAGGGGAAGAATAAAGCAAGATTGATGCAATATCAGAAAGGAATGAAAGTAAAAATGGAAAAAACAATAATAGCAGAAGGAAAAACAACAAATGAAGCCATTGAAAACGGATTAAAAATACTAAAAGTACCAAAAAACAGGGTAGAAATAAAAGTATTAGAAAATGAAGACAAAAGAAGCTTTTTTAGTATATTAGCACCAAGAGTGGTTAAAGTAGAAATGACGGTAAAAGAGGAAGTACAAGAAAAAACAGAGAAAAAAGAAATCGAATTAAGCCAAGAAGAGCAAGAAAAAGCAAAACAAAACGTAGAAAACTTCTTACAAGAATTTATAAAAAAATTACCAGAAGGAACCACTTACAAAGTAGAACCAACAACAAGTTATATCAATGTAGAAATAGGCAGCAAAGATTTAGGCTACTTAATAGGACATAGAGGAGAAACCTTATACGCTATGCAAAATGTACTTTCAGCTATTGCAGGGAAAGGGATAGAAAACAGAGTAAGAGTTATTTTAGAATCTTTATCTTCAACA
>CAMSQT010000180.1 GCA_947062645.1 uncultured Clostridium sp.
AAGATGTAGTATAATAGCACCATAGAAGCCAAAGGAAGGAGAATTTAGAATGAAAGCATTAATTAGTGTATCTGACAAAACCGGAATAGTAGAATTTGCAAAAAGACTAGAAAAGCAAGGAATTGAAATTGTATCAACAGGAGGAACTTACAAAAAATTAAAAGAAGAAGGCGTTAAAGTAATGGAAGTATCTCAGTTAACAGGATTTCCAGAATGCTTAGATGGAAGAGTAAAAACCCTTCACCCAATTGTACATGCAGGAATTTTAGCAAGAAGAGAAAAAGAAGAACATAAAAAACAATTAGAAGAACTAAATATTGATACAATCGACTTTGTAGTTGTTAATTTGTATCCATTTAAAGAAACCATATTAAAAGAAGGTGTAACCTTAGAAGAATGTGTAGAAAACATTGATATAGGTGGACCAACCATGCTTCGTAGTGCAGCTAAAAATTATCAAGATGTAACTGTAATTACTAATCCAGAAGACTATGAAGTAGTATTAAAAGAATTAGAGGAGAATGGAAAAGTATCAAAAGATACCAAATTTAGATTAATGCAAGAAGTATTCCAACACACAGCAAATTATGATGCTATGATTGCAAACTATATCAAAGAACAAAGAAAAGACGAAAGTTTACCAGAAAAACTAACCTTAACTTATGAAAAAGTTCAAGAAATGCGTTATGGAGAAAATCCACACCAAAAAGCAGCACTATATAAAGAAGTTGGAAAATGCGAAGGTTCACTAACCACGGCTAAACAATTAAATGGAAAAGAACTATCCTTCAATAATATTAATGATACCAATGGGGCATTAGAACTATTAAAAGAGTTTGAAGAACCAACGGTTGTTGCCTGTAAACACGGAAACCCATGTGGAGTAGGAAGTAGCAGTAATATTTATGAAGCTTGGCAAAAAGCATTCCAAGCAGATAAAACCTCAATTTTTGGTGGAATTGTAGTCATAAATGAAGAAGTAAATGTAAAAATGGCACAAGAAATGAAAGAGATATTCTTAGAAGTGGTTGTAGCACCATCATTTGAGCCAGAAGCATTAGAAATTTTAAAGAAAAAGAAAAATGTAAGAATACTAGAACTTCCAACCATTCGCGTGAAACAAAAAGAAACGGCTTATGATATTAAAAAAATCAATGGAGGAGCAATTGTTCAAACAATTGATGCTAAGCTATTAGACGAATATGAAGTAGTAACGAATGCAAAACCAACCAAAGAACAAATGGAAGACTTGCTATTTACATGGAAAATTGTAAAATATGTGAAATCAAACGGTATTGCGATTGGAAAGAACAAACAATCTGTTGGAATTGGACCAGGACAAGTAAATCGAATTTGGGCAACCAAACAAGCTATTGAACATGGCGAGGAGTTAATTGAAAAAGGAATTACAGAAGGTAGCGTTTTAGCTTCTGATGCGTTTTTTCCATTTGCTGATTGCGTAGAAGAGGCGCATAAGGCTGGAATTAAGGCTATTATTCAACCAGGTGGGTCGATTAAGGATCAAGATTCGATTGATAAATGTAACGAATATGGAATTGCGATGGTATTTACAAAAATGAGACATTTTAAACATTAATAAAAAATGTGAGAAACTAGAAAAAACTAGATTCTCACATTTTTTTTTCTGAATTATTTGAAATAAAAGCATTCACCAAACGACAAAAAAAGACATAGAATATAATAGCAAAAAATCATGACAAACCATTAAAACAATATAAAACTTTAGGAGGAATGCTATAAAAATGAACAAAATAAAAAAAGGAGATATGGTAGCCAGAAAATCTTATGGAAAAGACCTAATATTCACGGTAAAAAATATCATAAATACCAAAAAAGAAAAGATAGCCATATTAAAAGGAATAGGTGATAGAATTGAAGCAGATAGTAGCATAGAAGACTTAGAAATAATTGACAAAAAAATGGTAAACCAAAGAATACAAGCACTAGAACACAAAATGAATAACAAAATAAAAATAGCACAAGAAACTAGAGGAATAAAAGACTATAAAATAGGCATTTTAACCCCAAGTCGTAAAAACAAAGAAAAAATAATAACCGGAAAAATACTACACCTAGATGGTGACAAAAAATACAGTCAAAAATCATATTACTATTACAAAAAATTAGGACTAGATGCTATTGTTAGAAACATACCAGAATACAGACAACCCAAAGTAGTTTACTCATTACTAAAAGCCTACAGGCCAGACATCCTAGTAATCACACGGTCATGACCGGAATGATAAAACGAGGAACAGACTACCACAATATCTATAACTACAGAAATTCAAAATATTTTATACAAACCGTAAAAGAAGCAAGACGATACGACCAAGAAAAACAAGAAAACCTTGTAATTTTTGCACGGAGCCTGCCAAAGCTATTTTGAAGCCATTATATCTGCTGGTGCAAACTTTGCATCATCACCTGCAAGAATTCTAATTGACTTTTTAGACCCACTAGTTATTGCAGAAAAAATAGCCTTTACCGAAAAATACAAATATATAACAATTGACGATATAAGATCGGAAGAGCGTCGTGTAGGGAAAGAGTGTTGGATCGAGTGTA
>CAMSQT010000181.1 GCA_947062645.1 uncultured Clostridium sp.
ACACTCGATCCAACACTCTTTCCCTACACGACGCTCTTCCGATCTTCATTGTAATCAATGCAAATGAGATGCCAAAGGAAAAAGAACTAGTAAAAGAAATAACAACTAATTTTCCAGAAGTAAAAACAATTATAAAAAATATAAATAAGAAAAATACGAATGTGATTTTAGGAACTAAAAATTGTAATTTGTATGGGGATGGTTATATTCAAGATAAATTAGGAGAGTATACTTTTAAAATATCGCCATTATCTTTTTATCAAGTAAATCCATGGCAAGCAGAACGTTTGTATCAAGTTGGTGTAGAACTAGCAGAGATAACAAAAGAAGATGTTGTATTTGATTTATATTGCGGAATTGGTACTATTTCTTTGTTTATGTCTAAATGGGCTAAAAAAGTTTATGGGATAGAAATTGTAGAAGAAGCAGTAGAAATGGCAAAAGAAAATGCACATTTTAATCATGTAGATAATGTAGAGTTTCTAGCAGGAGATGTAGAACAGGTATTGGATGGCTTGATAAAGGAAAAAAAGGTAATTCCTGATGTGGTTATGGTGGATCCTCCTAGAAAAGGATTAGATAATAGAACGGTTGAGAATATTTTGAGGGTAAAACCTAAAACAATGGTTTATATTAGCTGTAATCCTGCTACTTTGGTAAGAGACCTGGCAAAGTTAGAGGATTTATATGAGGTGAAAAGGATTGTTCCCGTTGATATGTTTCCATTTACGAACCATGTGGAATGTGTATCAGTTCTAAATTTGAAGAAAACTGTATAACCGTTAATACAAAAGGAATTGAAAGAATTTTGAAAAAAATAAAAAAAGGCGAAAAAACACAAAAAAATGGCAAAAAAAGCGAAGTGGACATAAATGTAGAAATAACAGGGGATGTGGAAACATGTATATGCAAACTACCCATTTGAAATAAAAAAATAAAGAAAGTGCTTGTTACACAAGAGATAGAGTAGAGATACTTTATCTTTTTTAAAATTTAAAATCATCTAAAAGAGAAAAGTTAAAAATTGACTATATTTGTCAAAATTGATTGAGAAAAAAGTTAACTTATGGTATAGTTAAAACAAATAAACATTTGACTAATAAAAGAGGTGAATTAAAAAATGGATAACAGGGATTTATACATAAGAAGTAGTTCAGTAGAATTTTTAATATTTGAGCAGCAAAAAAAAGAAAAAGGGATTGAAGTAAGATTTGAAGATGGAGACTTATGGCTAACTCAAAAGGCATTAGGAGAATTATATAATACATCAAAACAAGATATAAGCTATCATCTAAAAAATATTTATAATGATTTAGAATTAAATCAAAAATCAACTGTCAAAGAATTTTTGACAGTTCAAAAAGAGGGTAACAGAGATGTAAAAAGAAAATCTACATATTACAACTTAGATGCTGTGATTTCTGTTGGATATAGAGTAAGTACAGATAGAGCAATTCAATTTAGAAGATGGGCAACAAATGTATTAAAACAATTTGCAAAAAAAGGTTATATTATTGATAAAAAAAGAATGGAAAATGGAACATTTTTTGATGAAGATTACTTTGATGAACTACTTGCAGAAATAAGAGAAATAAGATTGTCTGAAAGAAGATTTTATCAAAAAATCACAGATATATATGCTACATCTATTGATTATGATAAAAAATCTCCTACTACTATCAAATTTTTTAAAAAAGTGCAAAACAAGATGCATTATGCAGTAACTCATCAAACAGCAGCTGAAATTGTTTATAATAGAGCAGACCATACAAAAGAACATATGAATTTAACATCATGGAAACATTCTCCAGATGGAAAGATATTAGAAACAGATGTAGTTATCGCTAAAAATTATCTAAAGAAAGAAGAATTAGAGCAATTAGAACTTATTGTTTCAGCATTTCTAGATTTAGCAGAAGCAAGAGCCAAAAGAAATATTCCAATGACCATGGAAGATTGGGCAAATAGAATAGATAAATATTTATTATCAGACGATAGAGATATATTAAAAGATGCAGGAAAAATATCACATGAAATAGCAGAAGAAAAAGCTTTAGCAGAATTTGAAAAATATAGAGTAATACAAGATAAGTTATATCAATCAGATTTTGATAAATTAATAGAGAGTAGTAATAAATAATATAGAAAGGAAACATATAAATAAAAATGAAATGTTATATAAAAGATTATCCAAGACCACAATTTGTACGAAAAGAATGGCAAAACTTAAATGGAAAATGGAATTTTGTATTTGATGATAATGATGAAGGAGAAATAAAGAAATATTTTAAAGATTTTCCGATTAATAAAAAAATAATAGTACCATTTACATATGAAAGCATTAGTTAATAATGATTGTAGTTTTAAAATGAACATACAAGTAGATGAAGAAGAAAATATTTTAAATGTGAAATATGAAATAAAAGAAAATAGTATCAAATTTCATAGTAAGAAAGGAAAAAAATGAGTAATAGAATAACATTAATAAGTTTTATGGAAAAAAATGAAATCAGCAAAGTGGAACAACTAATGAATCATATAAACAGATCGGAAGAGCACACGTCTGAACTCCAGTCACAATGCCTCATC
>CAMSQT010000182.1 GCA_947062645.1 uncultured Clostridium sp.
GAGGCATTGTGACTGGAGTTCAGACGTGTGCTCTTCCGATCTCAATTAGTAGAATCAGCCCTATGGTATGATGCTGTAGTAGGTAAAATCAAAAAACTAAATGTAAAAGTAAAAGAAGTAGAAGTAACCGTAAATCCAATTGACGCCAACAATGTAATTGGTCACAAAAAAGAAAACATTACCAAATTAAAAGAAGTTTACGATGTAGATTTAATCCTAAAACAAGACGAAGAAATGAAGCAAGGAAAATCAAAAATAGAAATCACAAAAACCTATAATGACTTTTTAGAAGAATAAAGTATCCCCTTTACCCATTTAAACCCGGAACCAATGGGGACATTTTGGAAAATAAATGTATAAATCACCAATATATGGCAAATACTGCTATAAAGGTGATTTTTTTATTTTGCCAAAAGGAGACTAGCCATGAAAACCAAAAAAACAATTATAGAAATTATAGGTACTATAGTAGGAGCCTTCATTATAGCAGTAGGGGTATCTTTATTTTTGTTACCAAATCAACTATCGTCAGGAGGAATAACTGGTGTTGCAACCATAACTTATTACCTCTTCAAAATACCGATGGGAACAATGATATTACTAATCAATGTGCCATTATTCATTTTGTCTATTTATAAAATAGGAAAAAATTTTTTTATCAAATCCATGATAGGAACAGTGGCATTATCTATTTTTATTGACTTTTTGGATAAGATACAACCCCTAACCAATGATCGATTTTTGGCGTGTATTTATGGTGGAATTATAATAGGACTGCGGAACTGCCATTATTTTAAAAGTAAATTCTTCAACAGGAGGAACAGACTTAATTAGTTATTTAGCTAGAGAATATCGACCAAGTATTAGTATAAGTCGTGCGATTATCATTTTAGATATTATAATTGTAACTTTAAATGTAATCTTTTTTAAAGAAATAGAAATTGGTTTATACTCAGCCATTGCCATTTATCTGATGGGAAAAATGATAGATATTTTGTTTGAAGGTATTTATTTTACCAAACTATTGTTAATCGTATCTGATAAAAATGAAGAAATTGCAAAAGAAATAGGAGACAAAATAAGAAGAGGAACCACACGGCCTTTATGGAAAGGGAATGTATACGAATGAAGATAAATTAGTGCTTATGTGTGCAGCTTCTAGGGGAGATATTACAAAAGTCAAAATGATTGCAAGAAAGATTGACCCACAAAGCTTTATTGTTATTACCAATTCAAGGGAAGTTGTGGGACTGGGATTTAAAAAGACGTAAAAAACATTGTGGAAGAGACCAAAAAATGATATAATTTAAAAGACAAACTAAAAAGGAGAAGCAAATGAAAGAACAAAAAATAATCCTATCAAACCTAAAATCATTTGAACCCAAAGACATCTTCGAATGTGGGCAATGCTTTCGTTGGAACCAACAAGAAGACGGAAGTTATGAGGGGGTTTTTAGAAAAAACGTATGTAACATAAAAAAACAAAATGGAGATATCATAATAGAAGGAATTAGTCCCAACGATTTAGCAAAAGAAGTAGAAGAATATTTTGACTTAGACCGAGATTATGAAAAAATAAAAACCACCTTAACAAAAATAGACCAAAACATGAAAACAAGTATCCAATATGGGCAAGGAATACGCCTATTAAACCAAGACTTGTGGGAAACAATACTATCTTTTATCATTTCGGCTAATAATAACATTCCAAGAATAAAAGGAATTATAGAACGACTTGCCAAAAAGTATGGAAGCAAAATAACATGGAAAGAAAAAGACTATTATACCTTTCCAAGTCCAGAACAGTTAAAAAATGTAACCATTCAAGAATACCGAAATTTAGGCTTAGGCTTTCGTGATAAAAGAATTTATGAAACCACACAAATGGTATTAAACAAACAAGTAAATTTAAATAAAATGTGTGAAACGCCAAACACTTTTGAAGTAAGAGAACAATTACTATCTTTATCTGGCGTAGGACCAAAAGTAGCAGACTGCATTTTGCTATTTTCTACTTTAAAAAGATTAGAAGTTTTCCCAATAGATGTGTGGGTAAGGCGTGTTATGAATGATTTATACATAAAGAATAAAGACGAAAACAAGGTAAGTAAAAAGCAAATTGAAAAGCTTGCTAATGAAAAGTTTGGAGATTTAGCAGGCTTGGCACAACAGTATTTATTTTATTGGAGAAGAGAAAATTAGAAAATAAATATTTACTAAAAACGAAAGTTAATATTGACTTTATAGTATATAAGTGATATAATGCAATTATCCTTTTCAAGAGGAGATCTAGGAAAGGAGGTAAAGCATCATGCTAATATTTCAAATTGTACTAAAGATAATGGCTATTGTGGTTGATATCATTGTTATAGCAGTAGAAATAATGAAAAACTTACATAAATAGCAAAGCCCCTCTGGTTGCAGCCAGAGGGTTTTTATCATGCTATTATTTCAAATATTTTTAGGTTATTCTTATTATAGCATAGTAATGCATTTTATGCAAGTGTTTTTAAAATGTTTCTACTATCAAAAAATGTCGAAATTTGCGATGAAAAGTGCGTTGGAAAGTATTGCAATTTTCGGCA
>CAMSQT010000183.1 GCA_947062645.1 uncultured Clostridium sp.
TGAGGCATTGTGACTGGAGTTCAGACGTGTGCTCTTCCGATCTATAAATCTTTGGTATTAGTTGATGATAACAAATTAAAAAGAAATTCGTTAGAAATTTTACAAAAAGCTCGTGATGCAATATTATATACTTTTATGTTATTATCTAGTTTAGACAAAGACAATATGAATAATTCTATTTCAGCAATAAGTACGACATATTTAAAAATTATAAATACATTAAATAATAGTAAATAAAATATGAAAGGAATTTTTTATGAAAAATAATATAGATGTTAGCAATAACAAAGATAATAATAAGGTGTTTTCTAAAGTCTCCATCAACTGGTACCCAGGTCACATGGCAAAAACCAGAAGACAAATCGAAGCAGACCTAAAAATGGTAGACATCGTAATAGAACTATTAGATGCAAGAATACCAATAGCCAGTCAAAACCCAGACATAGCAAACTTAACAAAGAAAAAGAAAAAAATAATAGTATTAAACAAATGTGACTTGTCAAACGAAAAACAAAACCAAGGTTGGCTAACTTACTTTGAAAAAAAAGGAGTACCAGCGGTATTAACAGACGCTAACTCTGGTAAAGGCATTGACCAGTGTATACGAAAAATAGAAGATATCATGAATGCAGAATTACAATCCCAGGCTACCAAAGGAAGAATTGGAAGAAAAATAAGAGCCATGATACTACGGTATTCCTAATGTTGGAAAATCCTCGTTTATCAATCGAATTTCTAAAAGAACAACAGCTGGAGTAGGAAACAAACCAGGAGTTACCAAACAAAAACAATGGATACGAATTAATGATAAAATCGAACTATTAGACACACCACGGAGTATTATGGCCAAAATTTGAAAGTGAGGAAGTAGCCTTAAACTTAGCCTTTACAGGAACGATAAAAGAAGACATTTTACAAAGAATAGACATAGCCTACTATCTAACCAAATTTTTAATCGAAAACGAACAAGAAAAACTATGTAACCGATACAAAATAACAGAAGAATATATCAAGCAAACCCTAGAAAAAGATGCGCCTGAAAATGAAAATATTTATGAAATTATGTTAGAAATAGGAAGAAAAAGAGGCTGTATCATTTCAGGGCGGAAATATCGATGAAGAAAAAACAGCAAGAATCCTATTAGACGAATTTAAAAATGGAAAACTAGGAAAAATTACAATTGAATCTCCAATTTTATAATAAAAGGAAGTAAAAAATGGAAGAATGGATTAACTTAAACAGACCAGAAGAAGAAATTAATTTATTATCGCCCCTAACATGGGCCTATGTTGGAGACTGTGTATATGAGTTATACATTAGAACCAATCTAGTCAATAAAACCAACCTAAAACCACACAAACTACATATCGAAACCATAAAACATGTAAAAGCAAAAGCACAAGCAAAGCTATTAGAACAATTGCAAGAAGTTTTAACCGAAGAAGAAAAGAATATTGTAAGACGTGGCAGAAATGCCGAAAGTCACCACTTGCCTAAAAATGCAAATGTACAAGAATATCGCTATGCAACAGCTTTCGAGGCTTTAATTGGCTACCTATATTTAACAAAGAAAACCAAAAGACTAAAAGAAATTTTAGATTCTTTAGCATTAAACTAAAGCATTTTGTTGGTTTTGTACAAAACTAGTTGACGAAACCACAAAAAAATGATATAAATAATAGGTAATCTAATAAGGCCCCTTGGTCAAGCGGTTAAGACGCCACCCTCTCAAGGTGGAATCATGGGTTCGATTCCCGTAGGGGTCACCAAAAATAAAATTTAAAAGGGAGTAGCTTTTTTATTACTAATCAACAGTCGCGATATTAAAAATATCTGGTTAGTAAGGCTAAAAATAGTCAAGCGAGACTTTTAAAAAGGATGTAAAATCATTCTTTTTAAAGGTCTTTTTTGTTATAAAAGGCACAAGCAAAACCGTTTAAAATACTAAAAAATGTTAAAAATAATAAAAAGAAGGAGTGAATGTGACTTGGAAAACAAAAAGTGGTATAACCAAGAAATCAAAGAAGTAGAAAAAACTTTACAAACTAATCAAGAAAAAGGATTAGACAAAGAAGAAGTAAAAAAAAGGCAGGAAAAATATGGGCTAAACCAATTAAAAACAGCTAAGAAAAAAACACTATTCCAAAGATTTGCTGACCAATTTAAAGACTTTTCCATTATCATATTAATCATTGCAGCCATTGTATCAGGTGCTGTAGGAATAGCAGAAGGAGAAGGTGTAGCAGATACCATAATTATTTTATTAGTAGTATTAGTAAATGCTATCATACGGAGTTACCCAAGAAGCCAAAGCAGAAAAATCATTAGAAGCCTTGCAAAAACTAACAGACCATGCAGCAAAAGTGATTCGAAATGGAGAAATAACAGTAGTTCCAGCAAAAGACTTAGTACCTGGAGACATTGTAACATTAGACACCGGAGACTACATTCCAGCAGACATAAGAATCCTAGAAGCTATCAATCTAAAATCACAAGAAGCATCCCTAACAGGAGAATCTGTACAGATCGGAAGAGCGTCGTGTAGGGAAAGAGTGTTGGATCGAGTGT
>CAMSQT010000184.1 GCA_947062645.1 uncultured Clostridium sp.
TCATAAAGGATGTCTAGTGGCATTTTAACTGGTTTGATATTAGAATTGTCTTCTGCATAAGCTAGGTTGATTTCGATTACATCACCTAAGTTAGCAGTGTTTCTGGTATCGCAGTTGATTTTGTTAAGGGTAATTTGATGGTTTTTAATTAGTTTATTTAATAATCTGGTTGAGATATTTAATTCAAGTTTTAAGATTTGATTGATGTTTTTTTCTAAATCGGTTTCTTTTATTTGGTAGGTTAGTTTCATGTTTTTCTCCTTTTGCTATTATTATAGCGTGTTTTGTTTGAGAAAGCAATGGAGCATTTTTCAATTTTTCGTATTATCACTTGAAATTTATTTTCTATTTATATATAATAAAGCCATCAAAACAAAAGAAAGGGTGAATAAAAAATGGCAGAAATAAAACTAAATTTAGAAAACAGTCAAATTAAGCAAGAAGAAATTTTGGAATATAAAGAGCAAGTAGAAAACATACACAAAAATTTGCATGAAAGAGCAAATGATGAAAAAGACTTTGTAGGTTGGTTAGAATTACCGACTAACTATGACCAAAAAGAATTTTCTAAAATTAAAAAAGCGGCCGAAAAAATCCAAAAAGAATCTGACATCTTAGTAGTTATTGGAATAGGAGGTTCTTATTTAGGTGCAAGAGCAGTAATAGAAAGCCTAACAAGTTCATTTTATAATATGTTAGCAGAAGAACAAAGAAAATTCCCTCAAATCCTATATGTAGGAAACAACCTAAGTCCTAACTACCTAAATGAATTGATAGAATACATTGGAAATAAAGACTTTTCTGTAAACGTTATTTCAAAATCAGGAACTACAACAGAGCCAGCAGTAGCTTTCCGAATTTTTAGAGAAATACTAGAAAACAAATATGGAATTGACGAAGCAAGAAGCAGAATTTATGCTACAACTGACAAAGAAAAAGGAGCCTTAAAAACATTAGCAGATAACGAAGGATATGAAACATTTGTTGTACCAGACAATATAGGAGGAAGATATTCTGTACTAACAGCAGTAGGATTACTTCCTATTGCTGTAGCGGGAATTGACATCGATAAACTAATGCAAGGAGCTAGAATTGGTCAAGAAAGATATAACGACAGCAACCTAAAATATAACGAATGTTATCAATATGCAGTAGCAAGAAACATTTTATATAAAGAAGACAAAAAAATTGAAATACTTGTAAACTATGAGCCAAAAATGCACTATTTCACAGAATGGTGGAAGCAACTATTTGGAGAAAGTGAAGGAAAAGAACAAAAAGGAATTTTCCCAGCAGGAGTAGATTTTACAACAGACTTACATTCTATGGGGCAATACATCCAAGAAGGAGAAAGAAGCTTATTTGAAACAGTAGTGGCTATAGACAAACCAAATACAGACATAAAACTGAACCCAGATGACGACAACCTAGACGGATTAAACTATTTAGCAGGAAAAGGATTAGATTACGTCAATAAAAAAGCAATGGAAGGAACCATAAAAGCCCATGTAACAGGAAATGTACCAAATATACAAATTACCATGGAAAAATTAGACGAAGCAAACCTAGGAGAACTAATCTACTTTTTTGAAAAAGCATGTGCTGTATCAGGAATGATATTAGGCGTCAATCCATTCAATCAACCAGGAGTAGAAGAATACAAAAAAAACATGTTTAAATTATTGGAAAAACCAGGATACTAAAACGTCCCCACTGGTTCCGGGTTTAAATGGGGACATTTTATTGGAATAATGAAAGGAAACAAAATGATTTATCAAGAAAAATTTAAAATTGGACTAAAAGATGTATGGAAAGAAAAGCAAGTAAGCAACAAAGCAATACTAGAATACCTAGAAAATGTAGCAGCCTATCATAGTGATATGGTAGGCTTTGGAATTGCTAGTACAAACCAAACACAACTATCATGGATTTTATTAGATTGGAAAGTAAAAGTAATCAAAAGACCAGAATATGGTCAAATCTTAGATATACATACCTGGTCAAGAGGAATTAAAAAATGTTATGCCTATCGTGACTTTGAAGTTTATGATGGAGCAGGAAATTTATGTGTAATAGCCACTTCAAAATGGTTACTAATCAACAATCAAACAGGAAAAATTACAAAAGTAGAAAATGAAATGGCAAAATGTTACGAATCAGAAATAGATAAATGCGTATTTGAAGATAAAGAAATTGAGAAAATAAAGGAACCGAAAAATTACAAAAGTAGTATAATATATGAAGTAAAAAGGAAAGATATAGATGTAATAGGACATATGCATAATTTATATTACTTAGATGTGGCTTATGAAGCCTTGCCACAAGAAGTTTACGAGCAAAGACCATTTGACGAAATAAGAATTATGTACAAAAAAGAAATGAAACTAGGCGATATAGTAAATTGTAAATATGCTTATGAAGAACGGCAAACATATTGTAGCAATTACAAGTAAAGATGAAAAAACATTACATGCTATAATTGAGTTGAAGAGGGATGGGGATTAGGGGACGTTCCTTAAATCCCCATTCTAGGGACAAGGGGACAGTC
>CAMSQT010000185.1 GCA_947062645.1 uncultured Clostridium sp.
CCTAAAAGTAGATTTAAAAAGGACACAAAAAGCTTTTAGAAAAATAAGAATTCTAAATAAAGTAAAAGTTGTAGCAAATTTACCTTACTATATTACAACACCCATTATCATGAAGCTATTAGAAGAAGAACTGCCACTAGATAGTATAACTGTTATGATTCAAAAAGAGGTAGCTAATCGTCTAATTGCTGTGCCAGGAGAAAAAGAAACGGGAGCCATTACTTATAGTGTTTATTATTATGCAGAAGCAGAAGGGATTTTAGAAGTGCCAAATGACTCGTTTTTGCCAGAACCAGAAGTAACATCTAAGGTAATTAAACTAAATATTCGAAAAGAGCCACCAGTAAAAGTAACAAACAAGCAAAAAATGTTTCAAATTATTAAATGTGCTTTTATGCAAAGAAGAAAAACTTTATTAAATGCTTTAGTAAATACAAAAATTTTTAATAATAAAGAACAAGGAATTATTATTTTAAGTCAATTAGGACTAGACCATAATGTAAGGCCAGAAAAGCTAAAAATAAAAGACTTTGAGGCTATTTGTGAAGCATTAGATAAACAATTATAATTTTTTTAATCAGAGGTATTCTCATTTACAAATTTATGTGCTATAATAAATAATGAAGTATAAAATAGGGAGAATAGTATGAATCAAATTTTGGTTACCAAAAAACTATATATTACACCAGAATTAAAGAAGAAAAAAAAGCTTTATAAATTTGAGTTTTTTTTGTCTGTTTTTTTAGTAGTGGTTTTATTATCTGCTTATATTTATGCCGAATATGACAGAAACAGAAGTGAACAAGTATCACAAGAAATTTTAGCAAATTTAAACATACCAGAAGATGAAACGATTGCCAAAAACAATGTACTAGTAGTAGTATTAGACGATGAAGGAGAGCAAGAAAAACCAAATACCAATACCCAAGAAGTACAAACAACAGCGGCAGGGCATCAATATTCAACAATTGCTACTATTAATATACCAAAAATAGGAGTAAATTATCCAATTATAGATGGACCAACAGATAGTGTAGAAGAAACAGAAGACTTATTAAAAATATCAATTACTAAGTTCTGGGGGCCAAATCCAAACCAAGTAGGAAACTTTTGTATTGTAGGGCATAATTATAGAAATAGCAGATTTTTTAGCAAGGTTCCAACCTTAATTGAAGGAGATACCGTAGAAATAACGGACTTATCTGGAAAAATGATACCTTATAAAGTTTATACTAAATATGAAGTAGACCCAAGTGATGTTAGTTGTACAACACAATTAACAAATGGAAGAAGAGAAATTACTTTAATTACTTGTACAGACGATAGTAAATATAGAGTAGTTGTGAAAGCTAGACAAGTAAAATAAATAAAAAAGCACGAAAAACAAAAAAGTTTTAGCGTGTTTTTTTATATGGGAAATTAACACACCAAACTAAAAAAAGCCACATATAATATAGAAAAGCAAAAAACAAGGAGGCAAAGCAAGTGGCAAAAATATTAGTTTTTAATAATGACACCGATAGAATGGAAACTTACTACAGAGGAGAAAATGAGCCTATGCCATACAATACAAATGGAACCTTAAAAGTAAGAGAATTTAGAGGTTCTAGCAAGAGTAATATTTTGTGGACAACAAAAAGGTGTATGCAAAGTTGGAATAGCCAAAGATATATATACGGAGGGCCAATACCAGTAGGATTTGCCTTCAAAAGACCATATGAAGGACGGACACCGGAAACCAGTCACAACATTATGCAGGTGTTGCTTTTGATGTAGGGCAAACATTATCTTCCAGTCAAAGAACAAGGTTATGGAATTCGGCTAACAATTCGGGCGTTTGGAGTTATGTCGAACCAATTAGATTAACACCGACGTGGGTGCATTGGGATAAAAGATTTCGGCAAAGCGGCTTGTTCCACAGGAGGATTTCCAACACTTAGAAGAGGAAGCTTAAGTAATTATGTATTAATTGCACAAGACGACTTAAATACACTAGGATTTAGAACAGGAGGATTAGACGGAATCTTTGGATCTGCTACTGGAGATGCTGTAAGAAGATATCAAAGTTCAAGAGGATTAGCAGCAGATGGAATTGTAGGTTGTAATACATGGAGATCTTTGCAAGAAAATGTAGTTGGAACAGGACCAACTGCTACAACAATAAATTAATGCCTAAAGTGGAATTCCACTTTTAGGCATCTTTCTTTTGCATTTTAATTAATTCATTTGTTAGAACTGCTACAACATTTTTATTATAATCATTTAATTTCATATAATCTTCTAAAAATTTATCATTCCCAATCGTATCAATAATAGGAGATTTATTACTAATTAAGTCTTGAAACAAGAAGTCAGAGTTTATATTTAAAGCTTTACATACATGAATAATAGTAGTTGCACTACCAAAAGCAATACCTCTTTCTAATTGACTAATATATCTAGGAGATAGAGATAGCTTTTCAGCCAATTCTTCTTGTGTATATTCTGCTTTCGATCTTGCCAGATCGGAAGAGCGTCGTGTAGGGAAAGAGTGTTGGATCGAGTGT
>CAMSQT010000186.1 GCA_947062645.1 uncultured Clostridium sp.
TTCTCCTCCCATTTTTTGTGCTTCTGCTACGACGTGTAAAGCTAATGTTGTTTTACCAGAGGATTCTGGTCCATAAACTTCTATAATTCTACCTCTTGGAACTCCTCCAATTCCTAATGCAATATCAAGACTTAAAGCCCCTGTTGGTATAGATTCTATTTCCATTGCTTTAAATTCTCCGTAATTTCATTACTGACCCTTTTCCAAATTGTTTTTCAATTTGACTCATTGCCATTTCTAATGCTTTCTTTTTTTCTGTGTTTTCTCCCATTTGTTTTCCTCCTTAAATTTCTTAAACTTTTGTTTGGTATTTTTATTATATACCAAAAAAATGTTTTGTCAATACTTTTGTTCAAATTTTTTTATATTCTTGTTTTATTTGTACCAGCCTTCGATTCCATAAAATTGATAAAACCAATTAGGTGTAATTTCTCCTACTAAACCGAGAGTTATAAGCTACTGTGTATTTGTTATTGTACAAACTAATGTAAGGTGCATCTGTTTTATAGATTTCGACTAGTCTAGCATATTTTTCTTTTAAAATTCCTTCGTCTGTTGTGTTTTTTACTTCATTCATAATATTGGTTACTTCTTCATTGGTATAATTTGCGATATTTCCTTCACCAAAATAAGTACTAAGATTTGGACTTGGAGAAAGCGTCATACTACATAAGGCAATATCATAATTTCGATTATTGATGCTGTTGTTATATTGGTCTTGGCTTGCTTGCACAATATTGACTGGTATTCCAACAGCTTGTAATTGTTGTTTGATATTCTCGGCAACCGCTACTTTACCACTATCATTTGCTTTTACTAAAAGATTTAACGCTAACTTTTGTGTCTTATAATTTTCTGTTTTTTGCCAAACTCCGTGAGCGATAAACCCAACCATTATCAACTAAAATTTGTTTTGCTTGTTCTACATTATAACCACTACTTGCTTCTTGCCCTTGTGCTAAAAAGCTTCCATAGTCTAATGGAAAACTACTAGAAAAGCATTTGTTGTTAAAAATACTAGAAACGATATTTTCTTTGTCTATCGAATACGAAATTGCCTTTCTTACTTCTGGTCTTGCTAAGAAACTATTTCCCATATTGAAACTTAAAAAGGTATGCTCTCTTCCTTTTAATTCTTTTGAACTATAACCAATAGTTCCTATATATTCTTGCACATTATCATTTGCTGTTGCTATTAAATCGATATTTCCTATTTTGAAACTGTTATACAATTCTCCTATTGAGGAATATAGATTTACTGTAATTTTTTCGATCGTTAAAGATTTTTCTTTATTCCACCAACTTTGATTTTTTTGCAAAATTAGATAAGATGGCTGTACTTCTGCGATTTTGTATTTTCCTGTTCCGGTTGGTGAACTATTTTTGGCAGTATTTACAAAATCTTCATTTTCATAAAAGTCTTTTGATAAAATAGGAAAAGTCAGTTGGTATTCATAAAAAGGAATGTCTCTATCTAAATTGATTTTTACAGTATAATCATCTACAATTTCTACTCCTGTTACATATTGTACATTATATGAGTAAATAGAAGATATTTCTTTTAATCGGTCAATGGTAAACCTTACATCTTCTGCTGTAAATCTTTGCCCTTCTGTCCATTTGACATTTTCTCTTAGTTTGATTAAATAAGAATTATCGCTTTGTTTTGCCCATTCTTTTGCTAGGGCTGGTTCTGCTTTATAATCTTCTGTTAATGTTACTAAGGAATCATAAATCAGTTTTGAAATGTCTTGTACATTTTTATTATTACTAAGGATAGGATTGATGGTGTCTAATCCTGCAATTCCTAATGTTAATTCCTTGGTCTTTTCTTTTTGACTACTCACATATTCTAATTCTTGCTGTTTTTGCTCTTCATCTTTTCTAATTTTAAATATGGAAAATAGTAAAATTCCAACGATAAAAATAATAAAAACATATTTAATCCAATTTGATTTCATATTCCACCTCTATTCTTTTGCTATCATACCTTAAATTAATGGATTTTTCAAGTGCTTTCTTACAATTTTTGCAAATTCTTTTAAAATGATTTTGGAGGACGTAGCCAAAAAATCATTCCAAATAAAAAAAGAACAATTAAGTAATTTTTTTAATTGTTCTTTTTATTTATCTTTTAAACTCTTGACTCTACTATTAATTTAATACCAGTTCTGTCTTCTCCTTCTACTTCAACTTCTGCAAATGCCGGTATACAAACTAAATCCACTCCTGCTGGTGCAACAAATCCTCTTGCGATTGCCACTGCTTTTACTGCCTGATTTAATGCTCCTGCTCCAATTGCTTGCATTTCTGCTTTGTTTGATTCTTTTACTAATCCAGCAATTGCTCCTGCTACTGAATTAGGGTTTGATTTAGATGAAATTTTTAAAACTTCCATTTCTCTTTTGCCTCCTATAATTTTTATTTTTTTGTTGCAACTTTTACGTTTGCTATTTTATATTATAGGAAAAAGTTTGAGATCGGAAGAGCACACGTCTGAACTCCAGTCACAATGCCTCAT